>JAAYNB010000087.1 GCA_012521085.1 Clostridiales bacterium
AAGTTGAAACAAAAAATACAAATAAAAAAAAGAAATCAAAGTCCATTAAAATCAATGAAATTGATTATCCTATAGTATTAGGAGCAAGTGAGAGATTTTTAGAATTAAGGTTTAACTTATTGCGAGAAAAATATCCAAACATAAAAAGTTTAAAAGAATTTTTAATTGGAGATAACTATCTTGGCAATGCAAAAATAGAATTTGAGTATTATGAAGATGAGGGAATTAGTGGTATAGACTATTATAATGCTTTATGTGAAAAGGTATTTCCAGATGTATCTAATTATATAAGTTCTATTAAGCCAAGTTATGAAGGTACTAAGGAATTTTATCCTATAAAAATAAGTGAAGTTTTAAGAGATAAGACAATAAGACTATCATCGGTAAGAGAAGGTGGTGGTTATGGAGAATCACAAAATGAATGTAGTAATTTGGACTATAAATTAAATCTTGAACATGAAGATTGGTATGTTTTTAACGATAATTATGGTACAAGTGAGGAAAAGATATTTATCAAATATTTTAAAAATACTATTGCACCAAAACTTAAACAGAAAAATTTAGAGTATTATGTTATAAGAAATGAGAGAGTCCCTGAGTTTACTATCTATAGCTTTGATAATGGAGAACGATTTGAGCCAGACTTCTTATTATTAGTTAGAAAATATAAGACATCAGGTGATTTTGACACAGATCAAGTCTACATTGAACCAAAAGGAAATTTATTTTTAGAAACAGATATATGGAAGGAAGAATTTTTGCTAGATATCGAAAGCAAACATAATTTACAAGGAATATTTGTAAATGGTAACTATAATGTAATTGGAATGCCATTTTTTAATAAAGATAATAAAATGGAAGAATTTGAACAAGCAATAGAGAATTGGATTAATAAAATCTAGGGAAGTGATAATGATATGATTGATGGGAATCTTTTAAAAGAGATATTGAAGGATATTGAAGAATGTGAGAAAGCACAAGAGAGTAAGATTGGTTCAGGTAAACTAGCAAAATCTTTAATAGCAAAGTATTCAGTGTTATTTCCTAATTTTGAAGAAAATATAAGCACAGGAGGGAAAATATCTACTGGAGGAGAATTTGACTATAGGGGAGAACTTATTAACATAAAAGAAAAATTAAATGCTTATTTAATAAAAAATTCAGTAGATGCTAAAACAAAATTGCAAATTAAAATCCTAGAAGATATAAAAAAAATGGAGAAGTATAAGGAAATGTCAGAGGAAGAATTGAAGGATTTACACGAAGATATTGTCAATTACTATCATAATAAAATTCAAGGATTTGGCAAAAACTTATATGGCTATAATTATAAAGATGATTTTTATATGAAAGACTTTATAGGTAAAGAATCGATTATAGCAAACTTTAAAGCCATGAAATCTAAACTGCAAGCATTTTATGATGCCGACTGTGAAAATGAATTACAACATAGACAAGAGCCGCTGATAAATGCAACTTTTTCAAACCAAAATGCTAACAATATGAATGTAGATATAAATATAGATATAGTTTATGAGAATGCTCAGAAAGAAATAGATAATAACACAACTTTCTCGGATGTAGAAATAGAAGAAATACAAAATAAATTAGCTGAATTGAGAGAAACTATAGCTAGTAGTGAAAGCAAAAGAAAAAAATGGGATAAAGCTAAAGTCATATTTACTTTTGCAATGGACAAGGGTATTGATGTAGCATTAGCATTTTTACCAATGATGAATTTTTTAAAATAAAAGCAAATAAAATTGTGATTAGGGAAAAATTCCTAGTCACTTTTTTTATGCAAAAAAAAGAAAGGAGATATAGAAAAATGAAAGACAATAATAACCTTCTAGGTTTTATTGATAAGAAAAACAATGCACTAGAAAAGGAAAGGCAACTAAAGAATAAGGAGCAAATAATTTTAAATAGGAATAATCTTAAGGAGATGAAAAAGAAAAATATAAGGCTACTAACTAGGGGAACTTATCTTGAAGAAATTTTAGTTCCAGGAGAAAATTGGACTGATGAAGAAGTAAAGGATCTTCTAAAAAAACTAGCAGTATCACAAA
>JAAYNB010000088.1 GCA_012521085.1 Clostridiales bacterium
CTAGTTCGTTCTGTTACAGATACCAGCATGATATTCATGATACCAACGCCTCCCACAACTAAGGATATGGCAGCAATACCAGAGACAGTGGCTGTCAAGAATCCTATACCTTCAGATACTTGATTAAACTCATCTTCATGAGCATAGACCCTGTATATACTCTTATCCTTATTTCTTCTTTCCAGCAAATTTAATATCCTTTCACCTACATTTTTTGTATCCCTATTTTGCTGTGCATGTATCATCATCCTAGAATATCTATCTGTAAAATTCATTCTGGAAGCCAGTGTAACAGGTATAAAACCATAGGAATAATCCCCTTGGGTCATATTTATTATGGCAGAATCTTTAAGTTTATCTACAGCTATAATCTTCATCTCTGTAGTGTACCATCCCGTTGTCAAGGTAACCACTTCACCAATACAATCAGTGGTATCAAATAAAAACCTGGCTATTTTCTCATCAATTATTATAACATTTCTTCTACCCATCAAATCTTCTTCAGTAAAAAATCTACCCTTTAAAAGATTTATAGTTTCCACTTGATCATATTTGTGATTGACACCATATATATCTATATCTCTTTCCTTATTTCCATATTTTATGGTCATCCAACTCCTAAGCTCTGGAGATACTGCCAGCACATCATCCTTTAAACCTTCCACAGCAGTAATATCATCATCACTGAAAAGATCTCTATAAACCAATGGTCTATCTAAATTCCAATTAATATTTATATTTAATTTTCCCTTGCCATATTTATCAAAGGCACTGCTCATATCAGCCTGTGCAGCATTTCCCAAGGTGGTAATTACCACAACAGATAAAATCCCAATCACTAGTCCTAATATGGTTAGACTGGAACGCATTTTATTTGCCCATATACTTTGTAGTGCCACCCTAAATGTTTCTATTAATAACATATCATCTACCCCTTATTCATATCCCAAAGCCTCAATTGGATCCATTTTTGCTGCCCTATTGGCAGGATATACTCCAAAGATAGTACCTATTGCTATTGCCAATAAAGAGGCAAATACTACTTCCTTTACACTAATTAATGGAGGCATTTTTAATAATGCTGAAGCAACCATGGCTATAACAAAGCCAAGACCTATTCCTATGGCACCCCCCACAAGGGATATAATGGAGGATTCCGTTAAAAACTGTAATAATATTGTTCTTCTTTTAGCACCAATAGCTTTTTTTATGCCAATTTCTCTAATTCTCTCACTTACAGAAACCAGCATAATATTCATAATTCCAATGCCTCCTACTAATAGAGCAATCCCTGCAATTAATGCCAAAACTGTTATGACAGTATTAATTACACTATTAACTGTCTGAATCATTTCCTCTAAATTGAATACAGTATACATATCCTTATTATGATGTAACCTCTCCAACAATCTAATCACCTGTTCACCTATCTGGTCCATGTCTTCTCCATTACTTATCTTCATATTTACACCATAGTATACAGTTTCACCATATATCCTCATAATACTGGAGATGGGAACATATATCTGAGCCCTACCACCATTCATACCACCACTAAAAAGATTTTCTTCATATTCAGTAACTCCCACTATACGAAAATCCACAGGTCCCCAATAACTATTTAAAGTTATATTTTCCCCTAAGACCTCCATGGTACCAAATAATTCCCTTGCCTCTTTTTCTGAGATTACCATGCTATTAGTAAAATTTTCCACATCCTGATTGTTGATAAATCTTCCTTTAACCATTTTCACATTGGTAATCTTTTCACTATCCTCGTTGGCACCTATTAAAATCACATCCATTTTATTGTCCTTAACCTGGATAGAATTTGAATCCTCATATAGAGGACTAACAGCTTCAACACCCTTTATATTTTTAATGGCTTCAATATCTCTATCATTTATATAATCTCTTAATCTCATTTCCTCTTGTTTTTCCCAATTCATATACAACATTAAACGATTGGTACCAAACTGTTCCATACTTTTTTGAATCTGATACTTTCCCCCATTACCTATGGCTGATATGGCCACTACAGCAGCTATACCTATGATAATACCCAGCATGGTTAAAAAAGAACGCATTTTATTAGCCATAATACTGGAGAAAGCCAGAAGAATATTTTCCAATATATTCATAATAATCCTTCTCCATCCCTATTTATCATCCTGCTGTCTTTCATTGACTATGACCTTCATACCATCTTCTAACATACTGGAAGGATTCATTACAATTTTATCCCCTTCCTCTAATCCTGCAACAATCTCCACATCAAAATCCGATTCTACTCCTGTCTGCACTTCCATCTTATGTAAAATATCATCTCTTACTACAAATACATTTTTAGCACCATTGGATTCAACCATAATAACATCAAAGGGTAAAACCAGTACATCTTCCTTCTCTTGACAGATTATCTTTGTCTTGACAGAAAAACCTGGTTTTAAAAGCTCATCTTTTTCCTCCACCTTTATAGTTACAGGAATAACCGTTTCATTAGTTTGACCAGTAGACATTATCTTTGCCACTGGAGCAATTTTTTCCACCACACCTTTAAAAGTCTTACCCGGTAGGGCGTCTGTTTCTATTTCCACCTCTTGACCTATTTCCACTTTAGCTATATCATATTCGTTTACATTTATTTCTATAGCCAAATCATCTACATTGGAAATAACAAATCCAGGATTTGATGGATTTACAAAACTTCCCTCTTCTAAATGTATATTTGTTACCACACCATTGATGGAACTGACAATCTTACTCTCCTGTTTTTCTATTCTCTTAGCTATTTCTTCAATTTCCAGTTGAGTAATAGCAATATTTTTTTTCATCTTTTCCACATCTAATTCATGGGTATCCTGTCTATCCTTTAATGCTTTATAACTTTCCTTAGCATCCTCATAAGCCCTTTTATAATTTTCATATTCCTGCTGAGAAATAGCACCATGCTCATAAAGCTCTTCATGTTTTTCTAAATCTGCCTTGGCCTCTTCCATTTTTCTCAATCTACTTTCTAATTGTCGCTTTTCCTCAGCCTTTTCTTCTTCATAGGCCTTTTCTAATTTTTCCAACTCTAATTTATTTATCTCTAACATCTCTTTCTTTATATCCATTTGTATATCTAAATCTTCACCATCTAATAAAGCCAATACCTGGCCTGCTACTACATAATCTCCTTCTTCCACTTCAATGGAAAGTACCTTAGCACTATCCTCCACATATATGGTTTGTTTTTCTACTTCCTCCAACACACCATTGGCAGGAACAGTAATAGTAATTTGGCCTTTTTCAAGGGTCATCACATCTACTTCAACACCCTCTTCCTTGCCTTTTAAACTATTTACACCTATTACTCCTATGACTATAACTAGAAGGAGTGCTGTTATAACTATTACTTTCTTTTTTCTACTCTTACTCTTAGATTTTTCTTTTTCCATTTTTCCTCCCCCATTATTACCATAAATCACATTAAAATAATCCAAAAAATTCATATCATTAAAATCATAACATCTAAGCCATTAAATTCCCATAGATTATTTATTAAATTTTTCTTAAAATTTTATTAAAAATTAACAAACTTAAGATTTACTCCTAATTTTTGAAAAAGAAAAAACTACTCTAAAGAGTAGTCATCTTTTTATATCCTTCCACATTATATAAGCATCTTCCCGATTATCATCATAATATTCAGGACGAACACCGCATAATTTAAATCCTAATTTTTTATATAGATTTTGTGCCACTATATTAGATTTTCTGACTTCTAATGTCATACGATTAATTTCATTACTACGGGCCTCATCTATTAAGGCCCTAGTAATGGCCTCCCCCACTCCATATCCCTGAAAATCTGGATGAACGGCAATATTAGTAATATGGGATTCATCAAATATAAACCACATGCCACCATAGCCTATTACTTTATCATCTAATATTCCTACAAAATAATGAGCTAATTTGTTACTCTTAATTTCCGTCACCAAAGCATCTTCAGACCAAGGAGTGGTAAAACACTTTTTTTCTATTTCTAAAACATGGGGAATATCTCCAATTTCCATTTTTCTAATCTTTATACCTTTCATCCTCATCTACTCCTGTTTTTTTCTTCTCTCTTCCCACTGTCTTTCAGCTTGAGATTTTCTCATATAAATAGGAAGTATATCCTTAAAATCTTGAAATTCACCTTTTTCTGCCCTCTGTCTAGCTAATTTTCCAATGGAAGAGGCCCTAGGCAGTTTCACAATACCCGGTGCAAATATGGCTCTTTCATCTAAATTTTCCAATATGAAGGACTTAAATTTATCCACCGCATCTCCTAGGAATACTATATTTTCACATTCAAGTTTTAATTCTTGGATTAATTCTTCTATGGGTATGACTCTATCCTCTTTTAGTCTTATAAACTCCAATCCATCCCATTTAAATAATCCTGTATATACCATATCCCTCTGTGCATCTATTATGGGACAAATAATATCTTTAGAATATATCAGATTATAGGCCAGAGCTTCCAAAGATGAGATTCCTATAATTGGTTTATCTAAGGCCTGAGCCATGGATTTAATAGTGGCAATTCCTATTCTAAGTCCAGTAAAAGAACCTGGCCCTAAAGCTACAGCATATACATCTATATCCTTGGGGGATAATTCACAATTTTTCATTACTTCTTCTATTATAGGCATCAAATGCTCTGAATGATTTTTTTTATTATTTAAAATATATTCTGCCATTAGTTTATCCCCCTCCATAAGAGCTACAGTGGCTACAATGGAGGAAGTGTCAATTGCTAATATCTTCATAGATTTAACAACTCCTCTATCTTTTTTTCATAATATTCATTAGTAGCAGTAAAGCATATTTCCCTTTCTTCTTCACCCATATACTTTATCTCAATCCCCATATAATCCTTAGGTAATATTTCTTCAATTAACTGTGCCCATTCTATTATACAGACACCATCACCATAGAAATATTCATCATAACCTATATCTTCCATTTCCATAATATTTTTGATTCTATATACATCAAAATGATATAAGGGAATTCTACCTTCATATTCCTGTATCAATGTAAATGTGGGGCTGGTTACATCTTCTTTAATATCCAAACCTAAGGCAAAGGCCTTAGTAAATGTAGTCTTTCCAGCACCTAAATCTCCTATTAGGCATATAATATCACCTGGCTCTACTAAAGTAGCCAGTTTATTTCCAAGTCTTTCTGTTTCCCTTTGATTTTTAACCTCTATACATTTCATCAACAAACACCTACTTAATTATTCATTTTACCTTTGATTATATCCTATTTATATATAAAAAAATAGCCCCCTAGGGAGCTATCTATAACAAACTTAATTATTTTTTAAAATTGGTGAAATCTTTTTGTAAATTATTAATGTTACAAAGGCAATTAATAATCCTTTAAATATATTAAATGGGCTAACACCATAAATTACCAAAGTCTTAACATCTACTATCCTACTATTTACCACAGTACCCATTCTTACAATGGCATCTATTGGCATGATTTTAGAATAAAAAGGTATAACTAAATAGTAATTAGATAGAGCACCTAAAATTGTCATGGTAACTGTTCCCACCAATGTACCTATAATGGCCCGTCTTCTATCTTTTTTATAATGATATATTAAAGCTGCTGGTAATACATAGGCAGTACCAGTTATAAAATTAGACAATTCTCCTACTCCACCAGTAGATGTTTTAGTTATAAAATGTAGGATATTTTTCATCAACTGAATAATTACACCTGCCATAGGTCCTAGTGCAAATCCACCAATTAAAGGTGGAACATCACTTAAATCCACTTTTAAAAATCCTGGAAATATAGGTAATGGAAAATCAATTACCATCAGTATGTAGCCAAATACTGATAATATAGACATTTTTACCAAATTGTTAGTACTAAATACCTTTGCTTTTTTTAAATCCATTGTTTTTTCTGCTCCTTGCATAAAAAACCCCTCCCTGTAAAATTATTTTTAATATATTCTTGGGAGAATATTTAATTTGAAATATGTGAATTAAAAAGCACCTGAAATTTTCTCTTCAGGTGCTTTTATGGTATTGAAATATTATCACATTTAAAAATTCACATCTTCTCCCATCCAGACTTTACTGTCGGTACTGGAATTTCACCAGATCAATCAACGAAATCGTTGAGTCGCGGACTGTAACCGCCGGTCGGGAATTTCACCCTGCCCTGAAGAACTTTTTTAATTATTCAGTTTTCGTGTATATTATATAATAATCTTATTATCTTTGCAAGTATATTTTCCACATTATTAATTTTTTATACAAAATTATATTTAAACTCCATTGGACTAACTCCCATATGCTTCTTAAAAAGAACACTAAAGTACCTAGCATCATTATACCCTACCAATTCTGCCACTTCATAAATTTTAATAGTATGGTCCTTTAACAATTCAGTGGCTTTATTCATCCGATAATTAGTAATATATTCTACCAAGGTATATCCAGTATGCTCTTTAAACAATCTACTTAAATAACTTTCACTTATATAGAGATTTTCAGCTAAATCTTTAATATTTATATTTTGGAAATAATTATTTTTAATATAATCAATGGCCTCTGATACATATTTTACCCTGCCATCATATGCTTCATCAAAAGAATTGCCATTACAAAATTGAGATTTACTATTTGCCTTTGGACAAATATGTTTTTTTGCTTCCTTTTCTCTACGTCTTCCTTTAATATATTCTGAAAGATTTTCTAATGTGCGATAAAACTCCTCATCATCTATGGGTTTTAATAAATAATCCTTCACACCTAATTTTATGGCCTGTTGTGCATATTTAAAATCATCATAGCCAGAAATAATAATATATTGAGTATCTACAACATTTTTTAAATTCTCAATCATATTAATACCATCCATTTTAGGCATTCTTACATCAGTAATTACAATATCTGGTTTTATTTTTTTTATTAAATTCATTCCCTCTAGACCATTGGCAGCTTTACCCACCACCTGACACTGAAAATTCTCCCATGGAGTGGTTAAAATCATTCCATTGCAGATAAATTCTTCATCTTCAACAATGATAACCTTTATCATGATTTATCTCATCTCCCATCTCAAAAGGTATTTTAACAATTACCTTAGTGCCTTTATTCTTTTTACTTTCAAATTCTATACCATAGGTATCCCCATAATATAGTTTAATCCTTTTCCTTACATTATTTATTCCAACATGATTTTCATTATCTTCCCTTTCTATTACCTTCATCTCATCTGCTGTCATACCTATACCATTGTCAGTAACATAGAAGACAATTTCATTCCCTACCTTTTCACCCCCTATTGTAATAAGTCCTTTTTTATCAGTACCAGATATACCGTGAATAATAGCATTTTCCACAAAGGGCTGTAAAAGAAGTCTAGGAATTTTTTGCTGTAAAATATAGGGATCCACATCTATTTCAATTCTAAATTTATTATTATATTTAATTTTTTGTATGTTCAAATAACTAATTAAAAACTCTAAACTTTCCTCTATGGTGGTAAATTCTTCTTCACAATCAATACTATTTCTTAAAATTTTTGCTAGATTTGTCACAACTTTAGTTACTTCATCAGGTCGATTTAATTTTGCGCTCCATTTAATAACATCCAAGGTATTATATAAAAAATGAGGATTTATTTGAGCCTGTAGCATTTTTATCTCTGTTTCCCGTAGTTGATTTTGTTTTTCTATAATTTCATCTAAATATTTCTTTAATCTGACAACCATACGATTAAAATACATTGCTAAAAGCCCTATTTCATCTCTTTGTTTAAAATTTGCCTCTACATCAAAGTTCCCCTTTTCTACCTTCTTCATTAGAGAAATAATTTTCCTAATAGGGTCTGAAATATCCTTGGCTAATATAATAGAAATAATAGAGCAAATTAATAAACTTATAATATACCCTATAATCAGAATAGTCTTTATTGATGAACTCAGATGATTTAAAATATCCAGTGAAACAGTAGCATAGGTGGTCATATTATATTTCTCATTTGGAAAGATTATGGTTACAGAATTAGATCTTTTAAACTGAAATAAAGACTTTTCTGTTGTTTCTACTTCCTCATCCCCATCTAAATAAACTGCATTTTGAAAATATCCTTCCATTTTTTTATCCTGTAAATCCAATATGGTATAGGAATATTTATCTAAGACAAGGATTTCCATAGGTAAACTATTAATAGAGGATTGAAAAATATCTGCAAGCTTTTCCCTAAATACATCTATTACAATATATCCAATACAATTTCCTTCATTATTATAAATACTTCTACTTATGGTTAGTACAGTATTTTGACCCATGGAATATTTTATTTTCTGAGGATAAAATACAGTTTTCCCTAAAGCCCCATCAGCTTCTCTAAAAACTCCCCAATTATATTTCATAGCAATTTCATGACTATCGGGAAGTGGATAGGTATAGAATTTTACTTCCTTTTCCCTACCTAATATATATAATGGGGGTTTATCTACTACACCCTCTAAGGCAGAATATATCTGTTCATAAACCCTATTGGAATTATCCTCCATGGATATTTCTCCAGATAAAACATCTAATATAATCTCATCCTTATGTAATTTTTCAATTATCTCATCATATTCCTGAAATAGTGAATTTATTTTGTCATGGGCTATGGAAATATTCCGATAAGTCTGATCATATATCATATCCCTTACAAAATTTACAGCAAATCCATATAAAGCAGCAGTAATTATCAATAAGGGAATAAGCCCACATAAAATAAAAGATATAAATAATTTGTGAAAAAAAAAATTGTTTCTTTTCATTTCTATGTATTTCTCCATATTCATAGTCCTATTAATTTACAAGGCTATCCCAAATATCTAAGATAGTATCCTTGTTTTCATATATTTGAGTTGCATCTGATTCCATAATATTCATTTCCGACATGGGAATTAAACCATCGGGAAAAATAATATCATCCCTAATGGAACGGAGGAGGAAATTATCCACCATATATCCCTGTATTTTTTTACTTAATACAAAATCAATAAATATCTTTGCTGCCTCTGGATTTTCTGCATCCTTCATTAAGGCAACAGCATCTGTAATAAAAACAGTACCCTCCTCAGGATATACAATGCCCACATCTGCCCCTTGGTTTATAAGCCTGACAACGGCTTCTTCCATTGTAGGACCCATGGCAAAATCACCATTTGCTATGCCATTATATACATCGGAGGATTTAGGTAATATCCTTCCTTCCAAATTATCAATAAACTTTTCAATATTTTCCCAGTTATATTCTTCACCATCAGTATTTAAGGTCAATAAAGCTGATAAAATCATAAAAGAAGACCCTGAATTATTAGGATCTGCATAGGCAATTTTCCCTTTCCACTTTGGATCCAATAAATCCTCCCAGGACTTGGGTATATCCTCCTCATCCACCAGCTTCTTATTATACATAAAAACTATGGGCAAAATATTAAATCCATTCCAATAATCCTCAGCATGGCGAAAATCAGGAGAGAGCTTGTCCCTGTGAATAGTCTTATAAGGTTGAAAAAGATCTAAATGTAAATCCAAAAATTCCCTACTCCCACCCCACATAACATCCATTAAAGGCATATCTTCCTTTTGTTCCAAAAGTTTTAATAGATTTCCTGTACCTGAAGATAAATAATTCACCTGAATACCTGTAGTCTCTTGAAATTCTTTTACTATGGGAATAATTATTTTTTCATTAAGAGGACTATATACCATAATAGAATTATTTGAATTTAAGTCTTCATCAGGTATTTGTCCCAAAACTTCGTCTTCTACAAATAAAAAGGAAACGTTTTCCCATATTATAAAAATAATTGTTAAAAATAATAGAAGGACAATTACTTTTTTCACCAAGCTGACCTCCTCCCGAAGTTCACAACCATAATATAGCATTTACAAAGATTATATTATTCTTTTAATCTTCCGTCAATATTGTTAAAAAATATGATAAAGTTTATAGAGCAGTATAGAAATTTGTACATAATACTAAACAAAATTACAGAATATTCTATTGTTTAAAATAATTAAAAAATATAGCATATTAGTTAAGTAAGGCTATTCTAGTTTATATAACTGGAATACAGCTTTATAATAAAATAAAAATAAAGGGGAGAAAAACAAAATGCAAAGACACAGTAAGTTTTCAAAATTAATGATTTTTGTATTAATAGCTGTTCTTAGCTTAACTGCCTTTGTAGGATGTAGTCAGCCTACAGCTCAGGTACATCACAGAGTTATGGTTGATTCAGCCATTGAGGAAAGCGTTACCAAAACTCCAAAATACATATTTTTCATGATTGGTGACGGTTTAGGTGCACCTCAAAGAGAAATTACTGAATTTTATTTAAGACAAATGACAGGCAATCCATCAGCTAATTTATTTATGAATACTCTTGATTATGCAGGTATGACTAGAACATATTCTTATGATACTTTAGTTACAGACTCTGCAGCATCTGGTACAGCTTTAGCTACTGGTCATAAGACTAATAATGATATGATAGGACAGGCGCCAGATGGTTCTAATTTAAAAAATCTAGTTGAAGCTGCTCAAGAAAAAGGTTTAGCAACTGGACTTATTTCTACAACAAGAATTACTCATGCTACACCAGCTTCCTTTGGTGCTCATGTAGATCATAGAGATAAAGAAAATGAAATAGCAGAACAATATGTGGAATCTAATATTGATTTCTTTGCAGGGGGAGGATTAAGACATTTTGTTCCTCAAAATAGTACCCTTGTTAGTTCTAAGAGAGAAGACAATCGTGATCTTCTAAAAGAATTTGAAGCTAGAGGATATAGCGTATTCACTTCCGCTGAAGAAATGCGTGATCCAGCTAGAGCTATTAGAGAACAAGATAAGGTTGTAGCTTTACCAACATCTAGCCATGTACCTTATGAAATTGATCGTCTAAACTCTAAGCAAGATGCTGTATCTCTTGTAGAGATGGTTGACATTGGTATTGAAGTATTATCGAAAAAACCTAATGGTTTCTTCATGATGATAGAGGGTGGAAGAATTGACCATGCAGCTCATGCCCATGACCCTGCTGGAGTTATCTATGATACCCTTGCTTTTGACGAATCTGTTAAAAGAGTATATGATTTCTACTTAGAGCATCCTGATGAGACTCTAATTGTTGTAGGTGGAGACCACGAAACAGGTGGATTAGGATTAGGTATTAAAAGAAATTATTTCTTAAATCTAGAAGTATTAGATGATGCTAAAGCATCTATTGAAGATGCTACAAAAGCTGCATATGTAGGAGATAGAGAAGCATACTTTGAATTTATTGCAGAAAATCTTGGTCTTGATGATTTAACAAGAGAAGAAAAAGAAGCTATTATAAAAGCTATGGATCTTGAAGATAGTATCCCAGGTAAAAAAGGTGAAAAAAAATATGATATTCATATGTGGGGATACAATGGTCCGGTAGAAATGACTACAGCCAATATCTTATCTGAAAGAGCAGCTATTTCCTGGACTACTTATGCTCACTCTGGTTCAGCTATTCCTCTAACTGCACATGGTGTAGGAGCTGAGAATTTTACTAAATTCTTAGAGAATGTAGATGTTCCAAAAATCATAGCTGAAATAGCTGGTTTTGACCTAGGACATTAATATTTTTAATATAGAATTAGCCGTTATTATACGGCTAATTCTTTTCATGACATAAAGAGGAGGCAATGGTCATATGAAAAAATATTATTCTACTTTTTCCTTTATAGCATTTACTGCTATAATTATTTTAGTTTTTCTATTTTA
>JAAYNB010000089.1 GCA_012521085.1 Clostridiales bacterium
TAGCAACTGGTGAAGAAGCCCAGGTCATTAAAAATCACGAAAATTGGCCAACCCGTCCTATAGTTAGAGTTATAAAGAATAAAAAAGGTGAGCCATTGGATATTGCTAAAGAAATAGATTTGACAAAACAATTAGATAACCATGTTGTAGATATATTAAATACTGCATTATAAGAGACTTCTATATAAATAGGGGTCTTTTTTTTAATAAACTTTGTTATATTTTATAAATCATTTATAATTATAATAGTATTAATAAAAACTTGAGTATGAATATTAGTAAAAGGATGTGTAATAAAAATGGGTGCAAATTTTGTTCACCTCCATGTACATACAGAATACAGTTTATTAGACGGTTTTACTACTATAGACAGGGTTATGGGAAGAGTTAAAGATCAAGGAATGAAATCCATTGCCATTACAGATCATGGCAGTATGTTTGGAGTAGTAGATTTTTATAAAGCTGCTAAAAAAAATAATATAAAACCAATTATAGGATGTGAAGTCTATACTGCTACAAGAAGTATGACAGATAAGGACCCTCATTTAGATAAAAATCAAGGACATCTAGTATTATTAGCGGAAAATATGGAAGGATATCAAAATCTAATTAAATTAGTTTCACATTCATATATCTATGGTTTTTATTATAGACCTAGAGTAGATTATGAAGAATTGGCCAAATACTCTGAGGGAATAATAGCATTAAGTGCCTGTATAGCAGGAGATATACAACAGCATATATTACAAGGAAATTATAAAAAAGCTAAGGAAATAGCATTAAAATTAGACAAAATCTATGGTAGAGGAAATTTTTATTTAGAATTACAAGACCATGGTATGAAAGAGCAAAGAGAAATAAATTACCAACTTCTAAAACTCAGTAAGGAAACAGGTATACCCTTGGTGGCTACAAATGATGTCCATTATATAGATAAGGATGATGCCAAGGCACATGATATATTATTATGCATACAGACAGGAAAAATATTAGAAGATGAAAATAGAATGAAATTTCCCAACGATGAATTTTATCTAAAATCACCAGAGGAAATGGAAAAACTATTTCCCTATGCAAAGGAAGCACTGAAAAACACAGTAAAAATAGCAGAAAGATGCAATGTGGAATTTGATTTTAACAGTATACATTTACCTGAATATACTCCACCAGAAGGACTTAAAGTAAGTGAATATCTAAAAAAATTATGTTATAAAGGTTTAGAAAAAAGATACAAAAATATAGATGAAAAACTAAAAGGCAGATTAGAATACGAATTAAATACCATTGAAAAAATGGGATATTGTGAATATTTCCTAATAGTATGGGATTTTATTCAATATGCAAAAAATAATGGTATACCAGTAGGACCTGGAAGGGGAAGTGCTGCAGGTAGTATTGTAGCCTATACATTGGGAATTACCGATGTAGATCCCATAGAGTACAATTTGATATTTGAACGTTTTTTAAATCCAGAGAGAATTTCTATGCCAGATATAGATATTGACTTTTGCTATGAAAGGCGAGAGGA
>JAAYNB010000090.1 GCA_012521085.1 Clostridiales bacterium
AAAGAAAATTCTAGCTTTTATAGAGAGAAATTTAAAGATATTGCAATTGAAGATATAAATACAATTAAAGATATTCAAGAATTACCTTTTACCACATCAGAAGACATAGGAAAGGATCCATATAAATTTCTATGTATTCCTCAAAAAGAGATAAAAAGAATAGTCACTTTAAATACCTCTGGTACTACGGGTAAGGAAAAGAGGATATTCTTCAGTAGTGAGGATATAGATAGTATTATTGATTTTTTTGAACATGGAATGAAATCATTAGTTCATAGTGATGATAGGCTTTTAGTTTTGCTACCAGGGGATACTTTTGGCAGTATTGGGGATTTATTAAAAAAAGCAGTTAAAAACTGCACAAAGTTTTGTGTAGTAATGGGAGTATTAAATGATGTGGAAGAAGTTACAAAAACCATCATTCAAGAAAATATTAATTGTATTGTGGGTATACCACTACAAATTCTATATTTAGCTAGAGCAAAAACTAAAATTTTTAAAAAAAATATAGATAAAGTACTATTAAGCACAGATTATGTGCCAAAGGTTTTAGTTGATGAATTAAATAATAAATATAATTGTAAAGTATTTAATCACTATGGAATGACAGAAATGGGATATGGTGGTGGAGTACAATGTGAAGCTCTTAGGGGTTATCATATGAGAGAAGTAGATTTATATTTTGAAATAATAGATCCTGTAACTGGTAATATACTGCCAGATGGGGAATATGGAGAAATAGTATTTACTACTTTAACACGAAGGGCAATGCCATTAATAAGATATAGGACGGGAGATATATCTAGATTTATTAAAGAAAAATGCCCCTGTGGAAGTTTTTTAAAGAGTATGGAGCTATTGGAAGGACGCATGGACAATAGGGTTATGCTTGAAGATAATAAATGGCTTTATTTAAAAGAATTAGATGAAATTTTACTACAATATACATGTGTTTTAAATTATAAGGCATATATGGATATAGATAAAATACTTGTAATAGAAATATTTACAAATGATGAAGAAGAATTTAATAAAATCAAAGATGAAATAAAAAATAAAATTGGAAAATTAGTATTTAATAAATTAGGATATGTGATAAATATTCAGCTCATTAGAAAATATGATGATGAAATTTTTAAAGTAAAAAATAGTATGGTAAAAAGAAAAATTTTAGATCATAGAAAAGAGGGCGGAAAATGAAAGATTTTTATAAATCCATAGATAATTTAATAGATAATAAAGAAGAATTTGTAATAGCCACAATTTTACAAAAAGCTGGTTCTGCACCTAGAGAAGAAGGTGCCAAAATGTTAATAAAGAAGGATTCATCCATATTGGGAACCATAGGTGGTGGTCTAGTTGAGGCTTTAGTAATCAAATCTGCTACTAGAGTTTTTGAAAATGGAAAGATGTTAATAGAGGAATACAATTTATCTAATAAGGACGCAGCTCAATTGGGAATGGTATGTGGTGGAAATTTAAGGGTATTATTAGAATATGTGGATCCAAATGATGAAAATACAAAGAAATTATATAAAAAAATTATAAAGTTACAAAATGCCAATAAAGATTTTATTATAATAACTGAAATACCCACAGACAAAAGAGATGATTCTATTTTAGAAAAATGGATTTATACTAAGAAAGAGTTAAAAGATATTCAAGAACAAAACCTTGATACCATAGTG
>JAAYNB010000091.1 GCA_012521085.1 Clostridiales bacterium
AAGGTGCCTATGCTCTAGTAATTATGACAGAGGATAAATTAATAGGTATTAGAGATCCATTGGGACTTAGACCTCTATGTTTAGGAAAAAGAGGTGAAGATTATATACTATCATCAGAAAGTTGTGCTCTAGATGTAATGGGTGCTACTTTAATAAGGGATTTAGAGCCTGGGGAAATCATCTGTATCACTAAAGATGGTATAAGTTCAACATATTATGAAAGACCTAAAAGACGTGCATCCTGTATATTTGAATATGTTTATTTTGCCAGACCTGATAGTGTAATTGACACTGTAAGTATATATGAAGCTAGAAAAAATTCAGGGAAAATATTGTATGAAGAGCATCCAGTGGATGGAGATATGGTAATTGCTGTACCAGATTCGTCTATACCATCAGCTATTGGATATAGTGAAGCCTCAGGAATTCCCTATGGTGAGGGTCTCATAAAGAATAGATATATTGGTAGAACTTTTATACAGGCCAGTCAATCTATGAGAGAATTAGCTGTGAGATTGAAGTTAAATCCTCTAGGTATCAATATAAAAGGTAAGAGAATTGTATTAATAGATGATTCCATAGTTAGAGGTACTACTATTAGAAAATTAGTCCATAGATTAAAAAATGACGGTGCCAAGGAAGTCCATGTGAGGATAAGTTCACCTCCTGTTATTCTCAGTTGCTATTTTGGCATAAATACTCCAGATAGAAGTCAATTAATAGGGGCTGTTAAAACTACAGAGGAAATTAGAGAGATGATTGGTGCAGATAGTTTAGGTTATATAAGTGAGCAGGGATTAATTAAAGCTACAGGACTACCAAAGGAACATTTTTGCACTGCTTGTTTTAGTGGTAATTATCCCATGAATGTTGGAGAAAAACAAAATATAAAAAATAAAAAAGTATTTCAAAGATTAGCAGGGGGGGAATAGTCGTGGAAAACATGACTTATAAAAATGCTGGTGTAGATGTTGAAGAAGGTCAAAGGGCAGTAAAGTTCATGAAAGAACATGTAAAAAGCACTTTCAATTCACAGGTGATGCAGGATATAGGTGGTTTTGCAGGATTATTTGCATTAAATTTAGAGGGTATAAAAGAACCTGTATTAGTATCTGGCACAGATGGAGTGGGCACAAAGTTAAAACTAGCTTTTATAATGGACAAACATGACACTATAGGTCAGGACTGTGTGGCCATGTGTGTCAATGATATATTATGTCAGGGTGCAAAACCATTATTCTTCTTAGATTATATTGCAACAGGAAAACTTAGAGCAGAAAAAATAGCAGATATAGTTAAAGGAATAGCAGATGGTTGTAAAATGGCAGATGCTCCATTGATTGGTGGAGAAACAGCAGAAATGCCAGGCTTTTATGAATATGAAGAATATGATATGGCAGGTTTCACAGTAGGTATTGTTGATAGGTCTAAAATTATCACTGGAGAAAAGATTAAACCAGGCCATGTGATTATAGGTCTTTCATCTAGTGGTGTTCATAGTAATGGTTTTTCATTGGTTAGAAAGATATTTTTAGAAAATAGTAAATTCTCTTTAGATGAAAAAATACAAGGATTGGAAAAAAACTTAGGAGAAACATTATTAGAGCCTACTAGGATATATGTAAAACCAGTATTGGAAGTATTAAAAGAAATAGATGTAAAGGGTATTACTCATATTACAGGTGGAGGATTTTATGAAAATGTTCCAAGGGTTTTACCAGAAGATGTAGATGCTAATATTAATTTAGGCAGTTGGCATATGCCAGAAATATTCAATATTATACAAAGAGAAGGTAATATAGCCACAGATGAAATGTACAAAACTTTTAACATGGGTATTGGAATGATGTTAGTAGTAGATAAAAATGATGTGGAAATAACACAGAAAATATTAGATGAAATGGGTGAAAAATCCTTTGTAATAGGCAATATTACTGAAGGTAATAAACAGGTGGTATTATGTCAAAAATAAAAATAGCTGTTTTAATATCCGGTGGTGGTAGTAATCTACAGGCAATTATTGATGGTATTAATGAAGGATATATACCTGCTGAAATTGATATAGTAATATCTAATAAAGAGGATGTTTATGGACTTAAAAGAGCTGAAAAACACAATATAGATACTAAAGTAATGACTAAAGCTATTTATGGTTCCATTGAAAAAAGGAATAAAGCTCTACTGGAGTTATTGAAGAAAAGAAATATAGATTTAGTTGTGTTAGCAGGTTATTTGGCTATTTTACCTACTGAAATAATAAAAGAATATGAAAATAAAATAATCAATATCCATCCTTCTCTAATTCCCAGTTTTGCAGGTGATGGATTTTATGGAAGGAGAGTACATGAATCTGCCTTTAATAGAGGTGTTAAAATAAGTGGTGCAACAGTACATTTTGTAAATGAAATAACAGATGGTGGACCTATAATATTACAAAAAACCGTTGATATAGATTTTGATGATGATGTGGAAACCATAGCTAAAAAGGTTCTAGAAATAGAACATAAAATTCTACCTTTAGCAGTAAAATTATTTGCTCAAGGTAGATTAGAAGTAATAAATAATAGGGTTAAAATTCATGAAAAATAAATTTATGGGGTGATAATGTGATTAAAAGGGCATTAATCAGTGTTTCTGATAAAAAAGGTATTGTGGATTTTGCAAAGGAATTAGAAAAGTTAGATATTGAGATTCTGTCAACTGGGGGAACTGCAAAATTACTTAGAGAGTCAGGAATAGATGCAATAGATGTTTCAGAAGTAACAGGATTTCCTGAATGTCTAGATGGTAGAGTTAAAACTCTACATCCAGCTGTTCATGGTGGAATATTAGCTATTAGAGATAATGAAGAACATGAAAAGACATTGAAGGAACTAGGTATAACTCCCATTGATTTAGTGGTTATTAATTTATATCCATTTAAAGACACCATATTAAAACCAGATGTTACTATGGAAGATGCCATTGAAAATATAGATATTGGTGGACCTACCATGCTAAGAGCTGCAGCAAAAAATCATAAATATGTAACTGTAGTAACAGATCCAATGGATTATGAAAAAGTTTTAGAGGAAATAAAAGCAGAGGGAAATACTTCTATGGAAACAAGATATAATTTAGCATTAAAAGTGTTCCAACATACTGCCCATTATGATACTTTAATTGCAGATTATTTAAATAAAGATAAAGATGTATTTTTAGATACTATTACATTGACCTATGAGAAGGTACAAGATTTAAGATATGGAGAGAATCCACATCAAAAAGCAGCCTTTTATAGAGAAATAGGTAGTAATAAAGGTACATTGGTAGATGGTGAACAATTACAGGGTAAAGAATTATCTTTTAATAATATTAATGATACAAATGGTGCATTGGAATTATTAAAGGAATTTGATGAACCAACTGTTGTAGCTGTAAAACATACAAACCCATGTGGTGTAGCTTCAGCAGATAATATTTATGAAGCATATATTAAGGCCTATGAATCAGATCCTCTATCAATTTTTGGTGGTATTGTAGCTGCAAATGAATGTATTGATGCTGATACTGCTGAAAAAATGGTGGAAATATTCCTAGAAGTTATTGTAGCCCCAGACTTCACAAAAGAAGCCCTAGAGATTTTTGCGAAAAAACCTAATTTAAGAATAATAAAATTAGAGAATATTAGAGAAAAAGCTAGTAGAGGAATAGATATAAAGAAGGTTGCAGGTGGTCTTTTAATTCAAGATATAAACAATGGTCTATTGGAGAAACAGGAAGTAGTAACTACAAAAGCTCCTACAGAGGAAGAATTAGAGGATTTAATATTTGCTTATAAAGTTGTAAAACATGTGAAATCCAATGCCATAGTTATAGCAAAAAATAAACAGACATTGGCTGTAGGACCGGGACAAACCAGTAGAATATGGGCACTTCAAAATGCCATTGCAAATTGCAAACATGATTTAAAAGGAAGTGTACTAGCATCTGACGCCTTTTTCCCATTTAGTGATTCAGTAGAAGAAGCTGCAAAGGCAGGAATTACATCTATAATTCAACCAGGAGGATCTCTAAAAGACAGTCTTTCCATTGAGAAATGTAATGAAGAGGGTATATCTATGGTCTTTACTGGTATGAGGCATTTTAAACATTAATATTCTTGCAAATAGGAAATTTATGTATTTTATTATATGTTTTTTAAAAAAAGCATAATAAAACATAATAAAACATAATAAAATCCAACGTGTACGGTTTCGTCGCATAAAATTCTAAGGGTTTATTCCGCTATAAAATCCTACAGTGCCAAAACTCGCTTCGCTCAGACAATTGGCCACTGTTTAACGGATTTTATATCTCCATTCACTGAGAATTTTCAATGCTCCTGCAAAGGTACACTTATGGATTTTATTATATTTACTTCTAAATAATTAATGTTTTTATTTTAGTACTTTAACATATAATTAGTTATTTTATTAATTTAAAATATAAAAAATAATGGGGTGACGGATTTGAAGGTATTAGTTGTTGGTAGTGGAGGTAGGGAACATACCATTGTATGGAAATTAAGTCAAAGTCCCTTGGTAAAAGAAATATATTGTGCACCAGGAAATCCTGGCATAGGACAATTAGCGAAAAATGTCGATATTGCTGTAGATGATTTAGATGGACTTGTGGACTTTTCCCGGGAAATGTCCATAGACATGACCATAGTAGGACCAGAAGTACCGCTGGTACTGGGAATTACTGACAAATTTAAAGAAGCTGGACAAAATATTATAGGACCATCTAAGGCAGGGGCAAAATTAGAAGGTAGTAAGAGTTTCTCAAAGAGTTTTATGATGAAATACAATATTCCAACTGGTGGATATACAGAAGTTGATTCATATGATGAAGCTATTAAGTCCTTAGATAAATATGAATATCCCTTAGTTATAAAGGCAGATGGATTAGCAGCAGGTAAGGGAGTATTAATTTGCCAAAACAAAACAGAGGCAGAAAAAGGCCTTAAAGAAATTATGTTGGACAAAGTCTTTGGTGATTCAGGAAATAAAGTTGTAATAGAAGAATTTTTAGAGGGTATAGAAACATCTGTTTTATGTTTTGTAGATGGAAAGTCTATAGTTCCTATGGTAAGCAGTCAAGACCACAAGAGAATATATGATGGAGATAAGGGACCAAATACTGGCGGCATGGGTACATATTCACCAAATTATGTATATACAGAAGAAGTTGCGAAAATTGTAGAAAAAACCATATTAAAGCCAACTTTAGAAGGTATACAAAAAGAAGGTATGGATTATAAAGGTATAATTTTTATTGGACTTATGATTACAAAAGATGGTCCTAAGGTTTTAGAATATAATGTAAGATTTGGGGATCCTGAAACACAGGTAGTATTGCCAAGATTAGAGACGGATTTAATGCAAATATTTAATCATATGATAGATGAAAAACTATCAGATATAGAAATTAAATGGAATGATAAAGCAGTTGTATGTGTAGTTCTTGCTTCTGGTGGTTACCCAGGAGATTATGAAAAAGGCATAGAGATAAAAGGTATAGATGATATAAGTGGAGACACCATAGTATTTCATGCAGGTACAGCTATTAAGGATGGTAAGTTGGTAACCAATGGTGGTAGGGTATTAAGTGTTACTTCTTGGGCCAATGATATAGAAACTGCTAGAAGAGAAGTCTATAAAAATGTGGATAAAATAGATTTTAAAGGCAGGAGCTACAGAACTGATATAGCAGTGAGATAATTAATATACTTCCAAGTAGGCTAAACTTAGCTTATTTGGAAGTATATTTTATAAAAAAATCAAAGTTTGTAAAAAATATAACTTTATTTAGATATTGATGGATTAAATCAAAATAAATGTTGAAATATAAAGGATTATACAGTTTTTTACTTATGATAATACATTGACATTGTTAAATCTTAGGTATAAAATAGAATTACATACAAAAGTTGTTAGAATATTAGGAAAAAGGGAGATGAGGTAATGAGTAAAATTAATTTTGAAGGAAATTTAAAGACCTTTGATTCAATTGAGCTATATTTTAAAAAAGACATCCCGGAAAATCCTAAGGCAATAGTTATAATTGTACATGGACTATGTGAACATCAAGGCAGATATGATTATGTAGTTAAAAGATTTAATGAATTTGGTTATGGCGTATATCGATTTGACAATAGGGGTCATGGTAAATCAGGTGGAGAACCTGGCTATATTGATGATTTCATTTATTTCATCGATGATGCTGATTTAATTGTAGAATTGGCTAGAAAAGAATATCCTAATTTACCTATATTTATGTTGGGTCACAGTATGGGTGGATTTATAGCTGCAGGCTATGGATCAAAATATCCAGATAAACTAAGAGGGCAAATTTTTTCAGGTCCAGCTACCATTGTTCTACCTGTATTTGACAATCTAAAAGATGTGGATTTTGATAGTGAGCCAAGAGTAAAAGTACCAAATGCTTTATCAAAATTAATATGTAGAGATAAGGAAGTAGTAAAAGAATATGACAATGATCCATTAGTTCTTAAAGAAACTAATCAAAAATTATTAGGTGAAGTATTTATAAAAGGTCCAGCTTGGTTAAATGAAAATATCAAAAACTATACATACTCATGTTTGATTTTACATGGTGATGATGATAGACATGAAAATAGTAAGAACTTAAGAAAAGATCATGATACTATTCCAGCATGGGTATTTGATAAGGATCCAGATTTTGAAGCCTTTGAAGAAGGAACAGACAAAATGGATAGAGAAGATATGGAAATTGCTAAGACAATGTTCTATGAAGAAATGGGTTGGGATGTAGAAACAGGTATACCTACAAGAGCAACTCTTGAAAGATTAGGACTAGGCTATATGGCAGACGATCTAGAAGAAAGAGGTC
>JAAYNB010000092.1 GCA_012521085.1 Clostridiales bacterium
ATATTCTAGGGAAGAAGAATTAGAGGAATTAAGAAAAAATAATAATGGAAAAAAGGCAATGGAACACAGAACCATATATACAACCGAAAAAGCCCTATCCTATACATTTTATGGTATTGAAAATGTAAAAGTTCTATATAAGGTTTTAGATAATTTAGACAATTTAAATGCTAAAGGTACCTTTTACATAACTAAAAAGGATATTATTGACAATCCAGATGCGGTTAAAAAAATTTCAGATGGTGGTCATGAGATAGGGATAGCATTGCTGGAATATCAAGACAAAGATTTTTATTCAACATTGGATAGTATATTGTTTATTCAAAAAGGAGTAAAAAAATTGACTAATCAAGTTCCTACTTTAGTAAGATATCCATATTATATAAAACTAAGGGATGAAATTCTTGAAGCGATATCCAGCGGAGGTTGCACAGTGGTATGGCAAGATATATCCATTGCCAGCTCCAAGGTAGGTGTTAATGGAACTTTAGAAACAGTTATAGACAATGCCTTTGGGGAGGGAAATGTTACTGCCCGGAGAGGATATATCATATATTACCGTATGGATTATTATGAAGATCCCAATATTATTCCTGATGCTATGCTAAAGATAGCTAGAGATAGAATTGATACAATAGCTTATAATGATGAAATTATAGATAATGGTTCCTCATATTCTATCAAATCCGTAGGGAATATTATGCAGGGTGATAAGATATATAATTATCCATTGGAAGACAAAGAGATATTACCTACAGTAAAGGATATAATTTATCCAGGACATCTTTTTAAATATGCTGAATTAGATAAATTTAATTTAATAAAAAGTAGATATATAGGTAATCCCAATGTCAGCAAGCCCCATACATTGCCGGGCTTTACTGAGGAGGAGTTAGAGGAAATTGATAAAACTGGCATATTTACAGACGACAAGGTATTATTTCTAACCTTTGATGACTGGGCATCGGATAAATCTATCAATCAATTATTATATGTTTTAGATAAACACGATGTAAAGGGAAGTTTTTTTATTCGCACCAACTATATGCAAAACAATCCTAATATTTTGAGAGCTATAGCTGAAGCTGGTCATGATGTGGGGAGTCATACAGACAAACATTTACCCTTTGCTATAAGAGAAAATAATCAAGATGAAGATGATACTACGGCCACCTATTACTCCCCTAATGAAGAAGAACTTTTGGAGAGAAAAAAGGACTTGCTAATATCCTATAATAAATTACAAGATGTCATAGGGGATATATCTATAAATAACCGCCCAGCCCTAACCCCAATATTTAGACCACCTACTTTGGCAATGAGTAGAGTTGGAATGGAAGAAATTTTAGATATGGGATTTAGTCATATAGTTAGTGGAGATTTTAGTACCCATGATTATGAAGATACAGATCCAGAGTTTTTAGCTGACAAAATAATAAATGGTATGGTTACTGGTAAAGGAAATATTATAAAGATACAAGATGGTAGTATATTGGTTATGCATATGTCTGATTTTATAGAAAATCCTTTAGCTAGTCCTAATGTAACGGCAAAAGCATTGGATATAGCAATTCCTATATTAAAATCAAAGGGATATAGTTTTGCAAGGTTAAGTGATTATTTAAGGGTGAATTGAGGGGGATGGACTTGAGCATTAAGGATCTTATAAAGAAGAAAAAAAGCCAGAAAAAAGATAGAATAATAAAAGACATTCTCTTAGAAACCAAGGGAGATCGCCGTCTATTTCCCAATGTACCTGATAAATCACAACAAAGAAGCAATATAGATAGACGAGGTCAACAACGACTAGATGATTTAAGTAGTAATAATAATATTAATGACTTTATTAAAGCTAATGAAGCAGGGATTAGATATAAAGTATCTTATGATGTAGAAGTAATATGTAAAAACAAAGGGACAAAAAGCAAGTTTTTCTGTAAAGGGATAGATATATCAATGACGGGAATATTGCTTCAAATAAGAAAAAAACAAGATATGCAGAGTTTAGAATCTGCTGATTCAATTGAATTAAATTTTGAGATAATCCCTGGAACTATGCCAGAAGGTATGGAGATGAAGGTGAAAATATTTGCAAGTATTGTCAGAACTCAAATAGTATCTGAAGATGAGATTTTATGTGGACTACAGTTTAAAGAAGAATTATCCATATATAGTACAAGGAAAAAAGATAGATATATGCTGATGATTTCCAGCTTACTACTATTTTTTATTACGGCTTTTATTATTTTGATGCGGGCTGAAAGTGTTATTTATTTTAAGTTTAATAAATGGTTGTATCTATATAGCATTATTGCAGCTTTTTTCCTTTTAAGCAGGTATTTATTTGCTGTTTTCTATAGACAGATTCCGATAGATATTAAATTTACTCCAGGGGTATCAATAATAATTCCTTGTTTTAATGAGGAAAAATGGATTCAAAGAACCATACTTAGTTGTATTAATCAAGATTATCCTGTTGACAAGTTAGAAGTTATAATAGTAGATGACTGCTCCACAGATAAATCTGCAGAAAAAATTAAGGAGATAGTTAATCAACTATATAAAGAAGGGGAAGTATTTGAAGTAAAAGAACGTTTGAAATACATTTTAATGGAGGAAAATGGTGGTAAAAGAAAAGCACTTTCTAAGGGAGTATTAGGGGCTAAACATAATTTAGTTGTATTTGTGGATTCAGATAGTTTTTTGGACCCCTTTGCAATACGCAACTTAGTTCAACCTTTTAAAGAACCTAAAATGGGTGGGGTATCCGGAAGGACTGATGTTGCTAATACCTATACCAATGTTTTAACAAAAATACAGTCAGTACGCTATCATATTGCCTTTCGAGTGATGAAGGCAGCAGAAGGTGTTTTTGATGCTGTTACCTGTTTGTCCGGACCATTGGCCTGTTATAAAAAGGAGATAGTATTAGAAAATATGGAAGATTGGCTTAATCAAAAATTCTTAGGCCATGAGGCTACCTTTGGGGATGATAGGTCTATGACTAATTTTGTTCTGAGAAAACATAGAACATCCTACCAGGATTCTGCTCTATGCTATACCATTGTTCCTAATAGCCATAAGGTTTTTTTAAAACAACAGATGAGATGGAAGAGATCATGGCTTAGAGAGTCTCTAATAGCATCTAAATTTATGTGGAAAAAGGAACCCTTTGCAGCACTAACCTTTTATATAGGAGTAATGGTTCCTATTTTTGCCCCTATAGTAGTAGTTTATAATTTGATCTATATACCTATGGTATATAAAGTATTTCCAACTACATTCCTAGTAGGGTTACTTCTTATGTCAATGCTTATGAGTATAGCACAGCTATTTTTAAGAAAAAGTACAACTTGGGTATTTGGCATGTTATTTTGTATATATTATGAGGCAGTACTTCTATGGCAAATGCCTATAGCTTGGTTTACCTTTTGGAAATCAACATGGGGCACTAGAATGACTCCCAGTGATGTAAAAGCTCAGGAACAGAAGGAAAAAAATAAGTTTAAAATTATTAAAAATTCTTAAGGGGTGAAAGCTGATGAAATACTTAGTTACTAATAAAGATAAAAAAAAATTTATAAGAAGTATTATACAAGGCTTAATCCTTTTACTATTATTATGGTTATTATTTAATGCAATTTTTGACTTTAATGAATACAAATATTATGATGCTACTTCCATAGTTGATAATGGGGATAAAGGATTTATTGCCCTATCTTATTTTGCAGTAGATAGGGATGGAACTAATACAATGATTAGCACTAAAAGATTACAAGAACATTTAGAAGCATTAAATAAAAATGGTTATATTACATTAACTCAAGAAGATATAGAAAATTATTATAATAACAATCAAACAATTCCCCAAAGATCTATGTTTTTAATGTTTGAGGATGGCAGAAGGGATACAGCAATATTTTCTACCCCTTTACTGGAAAAATATAATTATATTGGAACTATATTAAGCTATGGAAACAAATTTCAAGAAAAAGAACCTAAGTTTTTGAGCCCTAAGGATTTAGAAAGATTAAAGAAAAGTACATTCTGGGAAATGGGGACTAATGGTTATCGCCTAGCTTATATCAATGTCTTTGATAGATATGATAATTATTTAGGAGAACTTCATTCTGATGAATATTCCGCATTAAGTAAATATATAGGGCGAAATTACAATCATTATTTAATGGATTTTATAAGGGATGAAAATAAAATACCAAAAGAGAACTATGACCAGATGAAGAATCGTATAAATACAGACTATATGTTAATGGAGGAAGTCTATAAAGAGGAATTAGGTGAAATGCCTAAGGCCTATGTGCTTATGCATTCTAATACAGGTCAGTATGGTTCTAATAAAAATGTAAGTGCAATTAATGAGGAATTGATTAAAAAATATTTTGTTATGAATTTTAATAGGGAAGGATTTTCTTTAAATGATAAAAAAACAAATATTTATGATTTAACTAGAATGCAGCCCCAAGCCTACTGGTATCCTAATCATTTACTAATGAGGATAAAGGCAGATATAGATGAAGATATAATATTCATTGATGGAGATTCTAATATAAAAAAGGATTGGGATACAATTAGTGGAGTGGCTGAATTTAGAAAGTCATCAATTATTGTTACCTCGGAGCCCGAAGGTAGGGGATTAATCCGATTAAACAAGAATAATAATTATCTGAACTATGCCCTACATACCACTTTAACAGGCAATGTATTGGGAACTCAAACAATTTATCTAAGGGCAGATGAAGAACTAAATAGATATCTTTCTATAAAAATAAAAAATAATAATCTATATATAGAGGAAAATGGCAAAGAAATATTTGCATTAGACCTGAACAAGCATGACGAAATGATTTTTCAGTCAATTGAAGAAAATCAATTGGAGGCATTAAATCATGAATACAAACTTTATAAAAAGAATATTAAAAAATATAAAAATCCAACTAAAATGCAGACGCAAAACAAGGTAGAAGTTAAAGATGTTAGGACTGTAGAAGATGGAGCAGAAGAATTTATTCCAGAAATACAAATTAATGAATTAGGAAATAGAAAATTAGATATATACCTAAGAGATAATAAATTATCAGTAGATATAGATAATAAAGTGGCAGTCAAAGACCTACCCATATCTATAAAAGGTCCTGGATATATTTATTTAGAATCTGCCTGGGGGGAATATGGCTATAGCCAAAGGAATATAGCAGATGATGTATATGATGGAGTATTTGAAGACTTAGTTATTACAGATATTGACAATGAATATGGTATTATATATATTAACAAATTACAAGGAAAGGAATTGATACAGGAAAAGATATTAAGTAGGTGGAATACAATCATTAATTGGTTTATTAGAAATCTATAAACATCATGGAAGGCATAATTTTTTAATCAAAGGAGAAAAACTATGTTAAAAAAATCAATATTAACTTTTATATTTTTACTATCTCTTTCATTAGTTTCTTGTGCTCAACAAGATGACATCTCTATCAAAGGTATTGATAGAGATGATAATAAAGAATATGAAAGAAATATTAATAATATCAATTATTCTATATGGACAACCTATTGGGATACTAAGGATTTAGAATATGAAATAGAAAATATGCAGGATAGTATTGATGACATATGTTATTTTGCAGCTTATTTTCATCAGGATAAGATAGTATTTATTCCAAGTGAAACAATAGAAAGTTTTAGAAGGGTTAGAACTCTTTATGGTTCTAAGAAATATGGTAGCTATTTAACCTTTGTTAATGATTTAGTTCTTGAAGATAATACATCCTCATTAAAAGATGTAAATTTATTATATACCTTATTTCAAACAGATAAGTCCATGGAAAATCATATAAAAGATATACTATATATTGCCACCAAAGAAGGATTTAATGGAATAGAAATAGATTATGAAGCCATAAATAAGGATTTAAAACTTTGGGAGCTTTTTATTGAGTTTATAGATAAATTATACAAATCAGCTAATGAAAAAAACATTTCAGTAAGAATATTATTAGAACCTAATGCACCTTTAGATATAATAACCTTACCAGAGGGTCCTAAATATGTAATGATGTGTTATAATTTACATGGATATGGAACAACCCCTGGACCAAAAGCCAATAAAGGATTTATAGAGGATGTAATTAAAAAAACTAAAACTCTACCAGGGAAAGTAAATTTCGCCCTTGCTACTGGTGGATATGTTTTCCAAAACAATGGTATAATAAACTCCTTGACGGAAAGAGAAGCGGTAGAATTATTAAAGATTTACAACAAATCCCCTATAAGAGAAGAAGAAAGCCAAGCTCTATTCTTTAACTATATAGACAATGAAGGGATGAGCCATGAGGTATGGTATGCTGATAAAGATACTATAAAATATTGGGTTAACATTATTCAAGAAACAGGCAATTACGATATAAGTCTGTGGAGGATGGGTGGTAATCTAAGCCTAATGGATATAATATCCAAATAAATAGTTATAGTTCGCCTGTATCAAAACTGTTGGCAACCCCCAACCATCCTAGACAATCACACAGGATTATAATAGAATATAATATAAAAGCTTGTGGAGTTTTGTATGGAGACTATTTGTATGTGAATCTAGGTAAATAATATTTGAGATTATAGTCTAGATTATAGTCTATAAACTTGACTGAAAAGTACGACAATAAAACCAGTAGTACAGTATTAGCAACCAATTTATTTGGAATTTTGGGAGAAATTATTGAATGGCGGTTTATAATATTAGGCATTGCTGCTTTTGCAGGGGGAGTTTTAGCAATTAGTTTTTTTGCTCTATCTTTACATAAAGAAGAAGATATTAAGGAATCCCATATATCAGAAAGGGAGTCCTCCCATGGATTCTGGTCTGATTTTAGACTTTGGTTACTTGCATTAGTATGGGCACTAGTTAATGCCCAGCTTTTATCATATGTTACCTTTGGACCCCAATATTTTCAAACCTTTGGTATGACTATTCAGAGGGCAGGACTATTAACTAGCTTTATCATGTTAATACCAATTTTTTTAAGCCCTGTTGTGGGTATAATCATTGATAAGACGGGATGGAAAAAACCATTATTTTTAATAGGAAGTATGATCATGGCAATTTCCTTTATTTTAATTGGGAGAACTACATTGACGCACCTCTATGGACAATTGGATTAGGGATAGGTTTTACTCCTATTCCCGTGTTAGTATTTGCTTTATTACCTGAAATGGTTGAACCCCATCAGATTGGTATGGGTTTAGGCATGTTAACATCTGCCTCTAATTTAGGGATCGCCATAGGTCCATCGGGTTTTGGGTTGCTCCTAGATATGACAAAAGGAAATTTCCATATTGGTTTTATGATTTTAACTTTAGTTTCTATAGCAATTATTTGTATTTTATCAGTATTGAAAATACAAGCTAACAATGATTGATGAACTATATAATCCCTAATTTCTACAATAAACCAGCGATCAAAAACAATATACCAATATTATAACGATAGCATATAAGCTATCGTATTTTATTGTAAAATTTGTTAAAATGTTAATATATTAAGAAAACAAGGTAAAGGGTGAAAAAGCCTTGATTTATAAAATGGCAAGGGTGATTCTATGGAAAAAAAGATTAAAAACTTTTTAAAGGAGTATAAAGAAAAAAACAAAAAGAGATTTGATTTAAATACCTTAGAAACCTACCTTATAAATAATTATAGGGGGGATAGCTCATATTTAGCTAATGGTGGTTATCTACAGCTTTATAAAGAAATAATGACTCTTAAAGAAAATAAATATATAAAAGAAATTGATGCCTCTAGTTATAATGGGCTAAACCCTGCACTAAAGACTAGGTGGGAAATTATATTTGAAGAAGATATTTGTAAATGGGATAAATCAAAGATGCTACAGCTTTCTGATTATGTAGATTTTACTTATTATGTTAATAATCCTTCATATCAAACGGATTCGGAATGGAAGTATATTGAAAATATTTACAACTTTTTAAAATCGAGGGATAAGAGAGAATGGGCTAGTATAGAGGAAAGGTCCCTAGAACTTTTCTATGATGAGAAATTTCTTACCAATAGAAAAGAAACCATCAAAGGGAAATATGGAATATTAAAGAGATTAAAAGTTTCTCATGAAGATTTGAAAATGAAAAAGTATGGTGAGATGTTCATCTATTGGAATAATGGTGTAAAAGATATTAAAAATATAATTATTCTTGAAAACCATTCTATATTTTTTACATATAAAAGGATTGCAGAGAATTATGGGGATATATTGGGATTTATCCCAGATGCCCTTATATATGGGGAAGGAAAAAAGATAGAGAATAGCTTTTCCTTTGTAGAGGAAATTGCAGATATATCTAATGTAGAAGTTCTATATTTTGGAGATATAGATTCTGAAGGATTTGGCATATATAGTAGGCTAAAAGAGAAATATCATGATATAAATATTAGATTGCAACATGATGCCTATAAACATTTAATTCATCTATGCAACAGATACTATCCCCTAGATGGACAACAGAAAAACCCTGCATATTTAGATTGCTTTTTAGAAGAAATGAAGGAATATTTAGATAAGGATAATTTAAAAAAACTCCAGTATATTTGGGATAAAAATTTTAGGATACCTCAAGAACTTATAAACTATGAATATTTACTGAAGGTGAGATAATGACTATAGAAAAGGGCTTTTTTAATAGAATGTTAAAATTACAACCCATTCGTATGTTGGGGGCAGGTATGGATTTGGGTGGATTAAATGAATATGCCTATGAGATATGTTTTTTATTAATACAAAATATTTTCAAGAGAGAACTTATGGAAAACCACAATAGGACAAGAAATGATATGATCTTTATTACTGAAAAGATTCTTAGGGATATGAATTTGGAAGGTGGTAGAGAAATAGTTGAAAGAATTGTAGATGGCAGCCTGTGGTATAGGGATCCTAATAAGCAGGAGGGTTTTAGTACAAGGATTTATAATGAAACAACTGGCAACAAGGAAGATTATGTTTTTAGATATTTTAAAGTAGATAGAGAAAGTAGTCACTGGGAACAAGGTGGTTCCACGGTATATATGCTAACTGAGGAAAGTCAAGAGATGATTTTTATTACAAGGGAGATATTGGAGGAATTTGGATTTGATTTAGAACAGTTTTATACCTTGCAATTAATTAAAACAGGAAATTTTTCTAAAGCAAGAAATAGTATAGATAATTTAATTGCTAGGGTTAGGGTTTTAATCAATAGAGAGAAGGAATATAGACGGGATATTATAAGAGATCCTCAAAATATATTTTTTGATAGAAGTATTAGAGGTAAAAAAACAGAAGATGAAATAAGAGAACAGTTTGAAGATGAACAAAAGGTATTTGAAAATATGTTTTCTTGGAGAAATAGATATGATTCCCTTCCGGAGGATAAAAAACTAGAAGCTGAGATAATGTTCGAAAACCTAGAGAGAGCTAGGGCTTTACACGATAATTTAGCTAAAAAAGTTATGGAGAATTTGGCCTTGGAGCTAGAAATAAGGGTAAAATACCCAGAAAGCTTTTGGAATATTTCAAACCTTAGCTTCAAAAAAGATATTTGGCAAAATCAGATAGTTAAAAATGGTTTGCGAAGCATGGAGGATTTAGAAAAGATAATTTCTACTTTATTTTCTCCAAAGGTTGAGTTTATCTATCCTCTTCCTTGGGCATGGGGGGAACAAATTGTTAAGTCCAAAAGCAGGAAAAGAAAAGAGAATCATAGTATTTTAGATGAAGATTGGGAGTTTAGAGAAACAGATTGGAATCTATTAGTGGAACTATATGAAGAAGTATTTATATCTTTATTAGAAAAGGGTGAGTTTTCCATATTGGAATTAAATAAAAAGAATGAAATAGAAAAGGAAAAATGGCTAAGTCAAAGGGAAAATATTGATTTATTTATGATGTTGGTGATTGCTGAAACCTTTCTAGATTTAGAATATACTGGTGATGATGAAAGGCTTAAATTATTTAAATTACTATGCGACAAAAATCCAATATTGAGTTCTTTGCATAAGAAAAAAATTCTATCTAAAATAGAAGAAACTGAAGAAAAATTTAATTGGAAAGAATTATTTATTTCACCATATACCATATATATTGAGGAGTGAAATCATGAGTTATACTAATGAAGATATTAGGAAGGCCAGCGAGCTGTTTTTTCATTTGCTGAATAATAGAATCCTTCCTGCTAATGATATTTTAGCCAGCCAATACTATGATAATAATGAAATTAGAGAAATTCTTAATAATATGGCAGAAGAAGGAGGTTTAAGGATCTTTGGAACTAGACAAAATCTCCATTTAGTAACAGAGGGAGAAAACTCTGTATTTGCTACTACTTACACCCATATGAAGGAAAAATATAATAAACTTTATAGAAAGAAGCATTTTTATTTGGCAAATATTATTATATGTATATATTTAGCTGAGGTTGATAGAGAAAATAAATTTTCCTTTAGAATTGAAGATGCAGGGATATCCTATTATAAACTGGAAGAAATTATTACAAATACATTAGATTCTTGGAAGAAGAGAAATGAAGAAGAAGATAGTTTTTCTGAGGAATTCGCCATTGCTATAGATGAGATACATAATCTTTGGTCTGTGGAAATGTCTCATTCAAAGGAGGCTAAAGACGGTGTAGGTTTTAGTTTATCTTCTCAAACTAGATTAGGTTTTATTAATGAGGCTCTTAAACCCTTGGAACAGGAAAACTTGATAATTAATTTATATAGGGAAAATAGAATCATTCCAAAGGATGAACTCTACGAAAGGTTAGAAAATCTTTACCATGGTGGAGATAGATACGAGGAGATAATGGAGCTTATTAAATATACTAGGGAGGAGAAAAAGGATGCCTAAGTTATCCAAGATTAGATTTACTGGATGCAAATATGATGGTTTAAGAAAGGAACATGAGAACTCTATATTTGATTTAACTAAGGATGGTATAGCGGATCATACTCTTTTTACCCTATGTAATGGCGGTGGCAAAGGGGTTATGATGCAACTTATATTCCAACTACTATTACCGGAAACTAGATGGGGAAAAAACAATGGAAATAAGGTTATATCAATGTTTTATGATCAAAGAGGGAATCTACATCCAGCCACTTTTCATGTTGCATTGGAATGGATATTAGATACTGTTCCAGAAAGAAGGCTTATAACAGGAATAGCTGTAAAGGCAATAATAAAAAATACCAGTGGTGAGGATGAAGAAAAAACTGGGTTGTCCTATTTTTTATATACCCACGAACATGACGGCAATGGATATTATAGTATTGAAAATCTACCCTTATATGATAAAGACGTGAGAAAAGCAATAGATATAGATGTCTTTGAGAACTTTTTAAATGATAATAGAAGAGATTTTATAAAATACAGTCAATCCAGCGTTAGGAGAAAGGATGCTGAATATTTTAGTTATTTAGAAAGTAGGGGGATATATAGAAGTGAATGGATTAATTTAAAGGCTATTAATAAATCAGAGGGAGGGTCTGGAGATTATTTTATTGGTGCCAGTGACAATAAGGCTATTTTTGATAAAATAATCATCCCTGCTATAAGTGAAAACATTAAAAACTATACCTATGACGATGGAGATAGTTTAATAGAAATGTTTAAAAGTAATCTTTCCATAACCAAGGATCTCCCTATATTAATTAAGCGTGAAGGGGATTATAAAGACTTATTAGTAGATATAAAGCCTTTAATTGAAAACGCTGATAGTGGCTCTAGATTTCTGGATATTAAAGATAGACTAACAAATGAAGGAAATGATATATACTTTATCCTAAAGGATGAAGAAAGTTTAGTTGTTCAGGGAATTGAAAAATGGAGCAATGAACTAAAAAAGGCGGAGGAAGAAAAAAGGGAATTAGAGTTTAGAAAGGATAATCTTTATTATAATCAAGAGAGAAGAGAGTTAGAAACTAAAGAAAAAGAATCTAGAGAATTAGCTGTATTATTTGAAGAAAAATCTAAAGAGATTGAAGAAAAGGAAAAAGAATTACAATTATATGAGATAAATAATATTTTATACCACAAGAAAGAAACAGAAGAAGAAATTAATAATAAAACCTTAGAAAGAGAAGGGCTTATTGAAGCATTAGATATTTCTGATATACAGGCAAGGGCTGATGAATTAGATGATGAAATTCAACTAGAATGGAATAAAACCAAGACCCATTGGATTAATACTGAAAATCAATATGTAGGATATATAAACTATACCAATGGTATTGTGGAGGAAAATAGGAATAAGGAGGAAAAATATCGTACTAGAGCAGAGGAACTACAAAATCAAATCAATAAGTTTCAAATAAAAGAAGAAGCCTTAGATAAATATAAAAGTAAGTTGGCAGAACATTATGATCTTATGAGTTTGGCATTTCCCGAAAGGATTGTGGAGGATTTAATAAAAATAAAGGAAAAGACCGATAGGGAAATATCTACTTTATCTAATGATATAGAAGGTTATAGAGAAAAATCTTCTTTATTAAAGGGCGAAATAGGTCAATCCAATTACATATTAGGGGATAAAATCAAAAATGCTGATTCCTTAAAAGAAAAAATTAAAGAACAGGAAGAATATGAGTTAAAAATTGCTAGAAGAGTAACAAAACAATTGTTACAAAACTATGATGGAAGTTTATTAGATCATCTTTGGTTTGCTAAGAAGTTAGAAGAACTAGAAGATATGGAGAATAATAAAAGGAAGAGTTTAGAGGATATTCAAAGGACTATATGGGAGAAAAACATAGATAAGTTGTTGAATAAAGAGGATTACTTTATTCCCAACAAAGATATTGTCCTAATTAAAGAAGAGATAAAGAAAATAGGAATTCATGTGGAAACTGGTTTAGAATACTTAAAGAAATTGGAAGATAAAGAGAAACTAGAAGTAATAAATAATTATCCTGGATTTTTATATTCAGTGGTTATAGGAAATCAAAGAGAGGGAGAATTAATAGAGAAAAATATTAATAAAAATCTTTTCTTAAACAATATGGTACCAATATACATTCGTTCTGAAATGAAGTCAAAGAACAATGAAACCTTCAAAGTTCTAATGGGAAAAGCCTATGAATTGATGGATGAAAATAAATACACAATTTGGAAAGATACTATGGAAAAGGAGATAGAAACTTTATTACATACCACCAATAGTATCGAAGAAGATTTGGAAAATATTGTGGAAATAAAAGGAGAACTAAAATTTATTAGTAAAAATGATACTGCATTTATTCTAAATCAAAGACTTAAAGAACGGGAAAATGAAATAGTGCAACTTTTAGAGGAAACTAGATTTAAAGAAGAAGAAAAGCTCAATATAGATAATAGATTGAAGGAAACTGAAAGTACTTTAAAAGAAAAGAATAGGGAACTAGAAGATACTAATAATTCTATTAAAGAAATGGAGGAATATATAGAAAAGATAGATGAGGTAGAAAAAGAGAGGGTATCTATACTAGAAATTAAAAAGGATATGGAAGAAATAAAACAAAAAATTTCAGACATTGATCATGATAATGAAGGTATAGAAGATAATCAAAATATAATTAAGGACTTTTATTATGAGTGGAGGATGAATATTGAAAATATTATAAAAGATGTGAAACTTGTATATAAAGAAGCTATATATGAACATCAAGTTGATAATAGTTATTCAAATTATAAGACTCCAGATTTTTCTATGGAGGCTGATAGTTTAATATTATTGGTAAATGAGAGAAGGGCATTAGAAGAAGATATATCTAGTAAAAATATAAAAATTGCTGTGCTAGACAATGATATTAAACATCTCAATACAAGACTTGATGAATATGTTCAGGCTTTAGAAAAACTAGACAAAAATTGGGTAGGATATCAACACTTACAGTTACCATTAAATGAAATTATTATGATAACCAATGAAATTGATAAAAAGATAAAGGAACTAATCTATGAAAAAGATAATGTGAAATCTGTCTTAGATACTACTAATGGAAGTATTGGAACTATGAAAAACAAAGTAACAGATAAAGAAAATCAGATATTAAAGGAGCATGAAAGACCAGCAATAGTCTTGGAAATTGAAGATATAGATAGTGATATTAATATGGTAGAAAGAGATATTAAATCCAATGAAAGATATTTATATATATGTACTGATGAATTACAAAAGCATAAAGACAATAAGGGAAGGTTAGAAATAAATTTAACCAAAATTGAAAATGGTTATCCTCTAGATTGGACTAAGGGTAAAATGGAAAAAATTCTGAAAGAAAAGATTGAAGATAATCCAGATTTAGTAGTGGATGAATGGTTACGAAAATGTGGAAATAATGAAAATCAAATTAGAAAAACCATAGATGAAGGGGAAAAATTTAGAGCTAAGTTTATTAAAGAAATAGATTTCAAACTGGAAGAAGACAAACTAAAAAAGGAGATAACTATCGCAATAAAAGAAGCCAAAATTATAAACTTTAAAAACAATCTTGTTTCCTTTAAGAGTATGGAAACCCATTTTCAACATGAGGTTCTAAGATTATCGAAGGATAAGGGAAAAGCGGAAGATGCTATGAAACAATGGACAAATAGAGCATCTATTTATGTGATTAGAATGGTGGAGGCATTAAAAAGCATGGTATCCAGTATGAACTATATCAATGAACAGGGATATGCTTTTCCATTGGTGAAACTAAAGGGAGCTGAGAGATTACCCAAAGAGGAATCTGAAATCATTTATTTGTTAGATGAATATTTCGTCCAAGCAATAGCAGAGATTTTAGAAAAAAATGTAGATATTGATAATATTGAGGATAATGTATTAAAGGATCTAATGGGGGATAAAGTAATATTTTCTAAAGCTATCCAAGGTAGATATCCTATCTTAATGGTATATAAGATGTCGGAGAAAAATGAGTTTAGATATGCAAGGGCTAGGGATGAGTATTATACTACATGGGAAGCTATAAATAAAGGGGAGGGAGATTTACCTGAAGGTTCTGGTGGTCAAACCCTTTCTGTTAACACCTTTGTAATAATGATGATTATGAGTTTCAAAAAGAAGCATATGGGAAATGAAAATCCTTCCACTGTATTAATCCTGGATAATCCCTTTGGCAAGGCCTCAGCAAAACATGTGCTAGATCCTATATTTGAAATAGCAGATAAACTAAACTTTCAATTGATTTGCTTTGCAGCCCCAGAGATAATCAAGGTAGAGATAAGTGAAAGATTTCCAGTGTTTTGGGAACTAAAGATTGAAGATGGCAAGATTGTCCATGGGGGTAGAATAATAAGGCATGGGGAAGTAATATAACTAAATGGGAAAAAAACATGTCAAAGGAAGAGAATGTAAATAACTTTGTGCTTTAGAGATAACACCTATCTCTAAACTGACAAGAAGTATTGAATTGGATAAAAGTTACAATTTAATATACTAGTTTTATACTTGCCAAAACTATTTTAATTTATGCATGAAATTAAATAGTTTTGGCAATAATTTTTAGTATGAGATATTGTCTTTTGTACTAAATATGTCTTTGATATATTCAGTAAGATAAGCTTTGCTTTTAAAACTTATCATATAAGCTTTAAGTCAGCATCGTAGGCGTCTTTAAAGCTTATATGACAAGTGTTTAGATTGTTATTAAAGCTTTAATTAAAGATATTGATCTATTCTTTCAGCGAAGAATATGGTTAGTTGGTTTATGATTAAATCCCAATTTCTATACCTTTGGGTCCATTTCTTTATTGCATTTTGACTAGCTAAGTAAAGTATCTTTTCTAGAGCTTGGTATGATGGAAACATGGTTTTAGTCTTGGTTACTTTCCTTAGCTGTCTGTGGAAGCCCTCTATAATGTTTGTAGTGTACATTATGGTTCGAATTTCTGGTGGATATTTGAAGAATGGGGATAATACATCCCAGTTTGATTCCCAACTTTTGATTGAATAGGGATATTTACTGCCCCATTTTTCTTCAAGTTCTGCTAGATTTTCAAGGGCTTCTTATTCATTTATAGCCTTGTATACAGCTTTAAAGTCACTGGAGAATTCCTTTAAATGCTTGTAACTAACATATTTAAAAGAATTTCTTAATTGATGAATTACGCATCTTTGAATTTCTGATTTTGGGTATGCAGCAAGTATTGCTTCTTTCAAACCTGTTAATCCATCAACGCTAAAGATTAATACTTCTTGTACTCCTCTATTTTTCAGATCGTTCAGTACTCCTAACTAGAATTTAGATGATTCATTTTTTCCTATCCAAATTCCTAGAATATACTTAAATCCATCCAAATCAACACCTAAGACTACATAAGCTGCTTTGTTTTTTATCACGCCATCTTCTCTAACTTTGTAGTGTATTGCATCCATAAAAACAAAAGGATAAATTGGATTTAAGGGTCTATTTTACCATTCTCTAATACTAGGAATGATACTATCTGTCATTTTACTAACCATTTCTGCTGATATCTCTATTCCATAGATATCTTTTATTTGTTCATGAATATCTCTGGTTGACATACCCCTTCCATAAAGGGAAATTACCTTTTCCTCAATACCTGATATATCTCTCTTATGCTTAGGAACCACAACTGGCTCAAAATTACCATCTCTGTCTCTAGGAACCTCTATCGGAAATTCTCCAAATTGAGTCTTTACAGTCTTTTCTGAATAGCCATTTCTACGATTGTCAGTACCCTTATTCTTTTTTATCTCCTTTAGAATATCCTAATTCTATTTCTAGCTCTGCCTCTAACATCTCCTGAAGTGCATCCTTAAACATATCCTTTAGATATGAATGAAGATCTCCTGCTGTTTTTAAATTTCCATCACTGATCATATTTCTTAAAACTTCTTTTGGTAATGTTGACATAAAAAATTCTCCTTATATAATGTATTTACGTTAATTAAGGATAACGCATAATCCTTTTTTAACAAATGTATACACTTTATTGTGTATAATAGTTTTATTAGATAGAGTGTCATCGACTTCTCCTTGAGACTCA
>JAAYNB010000093.1 GCA_012521085.1 Clostridiales bacterium
ATTAGTGCTATTGACCAAGAAGCTCCCACTTCAACGAATGTAATGAGTAAGTGGTGAGTAGTTCACTAATCAGATGACTTTCCTATGTTAACCTGATCAGCCCTACCCCACTATAATAATCATATTAGTTCACCAGGCAAAGCTATCTAAATAAGGGTGACAGTATTGGGGGATAGCTTTGATTTTATAGGATTTAAAATAAATATTTAGCATAAAAGGGATTTTTATAGTAAATATTATTGAATATTCATGGAATTCATGGTATAATCTTAATCAAAATAATCTTATCAAAGTCAATAGTACATTTGGCTTATTATTAAATTTTAAAGGAGGAAGGTAGTTATGAAGAGGTTTATGTCATTCTTGTTAATACTATGTTTGGTAGTATCTTCTGCAGTAATGGTTTTTGGACAGGCTCCATCTGATATCCACAACCATTGGGCAGAAAGGGTAATTGAAGATTGGGTGGGAGATGGATTAATTAGGGGTTATCCTGATGGAAGTTTCAGGCCAGATAATCCTATTAGCAGGGCTGAATTCATGGTCCTGGTAAACAAGGCCTATGGCTTTACAGAGAGGGCTGAGATTGATTTTACAGATGTATCTGCTAGTGACTGGTACTATAATGCAATTGCTACAGCTGTAGGTGCAGGATACATAAGTGGTTACCCAGATGCTAGTATGCAACCTAATAGTCCTATTAGTCGTCAAGAGGTGACTGTAGTACTATCAAAGATCAATGACCTGGTCAAGGATCCAGTTGCCACAACAGAGTTTGTGGATATGGACAAGATTGCTAGTTGGGCCAAGGGTTATGTAGGGGCAGTTGTAAAAGAAGGTTATATGGGTGGTTATCCAGATAGAACCTTTAAAGGTGAAAATAATATTACCCGTGCAGAGGCAGTTGTAACCTTAAACAAGGCTATGACACCAGTAGTTGAAGAAGAACCTAAGGAAGAAGATCTAGTATATGATAAGCCAGGGGTATATGGTGATAAATATGTACTTACTACAATTAATGGTGATGTTACTGTAGAAGCAGAAGATATTACTTTACAAAACCTAGTTATAAAAGGTGATTTAATCATAGCAGAAGAAGTAGGGAAAGGAAATGTATACTTAAATGATGTAACAGTTGAAGGAAAAACTTATGTTCGCGGTGGTGGAACAGATAGTATATATATTAATGGTGGTAAATTTAATCAAATCATAGTAGAGAAGACATCTAGTGGTGATGTTCGTATAGTAGCTACTAATACCAAGGGAGCAGAAATTGTAATAGTTGATGCTGCCAAGGGACAAACGCTAACCCTGGATGGGGAGTTCAAGACTGTGACTATAGAAGCAGATAATTATAAGTTAGTTACTAAAGGTGATACAAAAATAGATAAAATTGTAGTAAAAGAAAAGGTCAAGGCTGCAAAATTAGATTTAAGTAAGAATACTGTTATAGACAGACTAGTAGCAGACTCTAAAGTAGAGACCAAAGGTGATGGAAAAATCAAACTTGCAGAAGGAAAAGAAGTTAAAGATTCCACCTTTGCTACAAAACCTGATACTATAAAAATTCCATCAGCCGGTGGCGGTGGTGGTGGAGGCAGTACACCCAGTAAAATACAATTAACTGTTGATGATATCAAAATGATTGTTGATGATAAGGAATATGAAACATCTGAATTAAAGGGTTTAGAATCTAATGCTAGAGTTCAAGGTATTAAATTCACAGTAAATGCCGATGAGAGTACTTTAAAAATAAATAAGATAGTTTCAGAAGGTATGACAGCTATTACTGATAGGACAGTAAAGTTTGAAACCAAGAACGCCTATGTTGGTGTTGATACGTTACTAGGTACTGATCAAAAAAGTGTGAGCCTAGGGACATTGAGAGGTACATTTGGCAATAAAGTAACAGTTGAAGGTGAGCTTTCAGCCATTAACTATGAATCCTATACACAATCCTTTGTTATTGAATTAGGTGAAAAAGACGCAGCAGAATATACAAAGAATGATTGGGCAGATGTAAAGGTGCAAGACAAGACAATTACAGCAACTATTAAAAGTGGACAAGAAAATGTTGAGGTTAGTAAAATAGGAATTGCTACTTTTATAAATACTACATTCAAACAACTACCAGAGAAAGTAAGGATTACAGGTGATTGGATTGCAGTTGGAGATAGTGGTAGTTATGAAAAAATTCAGAATCAAATAGCAGGAAGTAAGAGTTGGAATAATTTAACTCTATCAGACCTAAGAGGTAAGACATTTGATTTTAAAGCATTTAATAATGAAACTGTCTATACATTAAAAATCCAATAAAAATTCAGATAAATGATTTAAATACTTAACAAAACAATGGGCTTGTCAGAGAATTTATTTCTTTTATAAGCCCGTTTTTTTAACATGGAAGCAATATTACCTTTTTATATAGTATTACTATGAAGATTGTTTTAAGTTTAGGTTAGATAATAGATAGGAGTATAATGAGGTGGATGATGAAATGTTTGGGATGAGGAATATAGCTATGGCAATTATAACAGGGGCTGTAATAATTGGATTAAACTTCATAATACCCTACTATAGTCAACAAATGTCTGGGGATGTCTATGTGGTGGAGTTCAGTACTTCCCAATATACGGAACATGATAGTGGTTTCACTAGGCTAGAAGGGGAAGTTCATCTTAACCAAATTATTGATGCTGATTTTAATGCTGATACTGAATTATTAGAAAATGATGATGGTAAATCTGATGATCATAGGGAGGATCAGGATATTCTTCTTGATGATGAAGAAGTTATAGATAACTTGGATGAACCAGTTGAAACTCCA
>JAAYNB010000094.1 GCA_012521085.1 Clostridiales bacterium
ATCTGCAAAGGCTGTATAGTTGGTGCAGGTGCAGTGGTGGTTAAGGATATAAATGAACAGGGAACCTATGTTGGAGTTCCTGTGAGGAGAGTAGATTGATGAGCAAAGATATTTTATTAGTAGCCCATTTTTGTAGTGATTTTGATGGAAAAGGTAATAACAGATTCAACTATTTAGCTGAGATTTTAGCTAATCATGGTTTTGGTGTTGAGTTAGTAACTTCAGATTTTTCACATAACAAAAAATCAAAAAGAGAAAAGGAAATTTCAGAACACCTAAATTATAAAGTAACATTTATTGAAGAACCAATTTATGAAAAAAATGTTTCATTAAAACGATTCTATAGTCATTATAAACTGTCAACAAATTTAAAAGTGTATTTAGAAACGAGAAAGAAACCAGACTTAATATACTGTTCTGTTCCTTCACTAGATGTTGCATCAACTGCTGCTAAATATGCAAAAAGAAATAATATAAAGTTTATTATTGATATTCAAGATTTATGGCCAGAAGCCTTTAGAATGGTATATAATATTCCTGTCATAAGTACTCTTTTATTTCGTCCTATGCAAAGGAAAGCAGACCATATATATGCATCTGCTGACGAAATTATTGCAGTCTCAAAAACTTATGCCGATAGAGCTTCAATAGTGAATAAGAAATGTAAAGAACCGCATGTGATATATTTAGGTACAGAACTTAGATATTTTGATAAGATAGCAGAAGTTAATCGTGTTCAAAAACCTGATAATGAAATATGGCTAGCATATGCAGGGACATTAGGACATAGCTATGATTTGAAGTGTGTGATAGACGCGCTACATGTACTGTCATGTAAAGGGCACAACAATATTAAATTTATTGTCATGGGTGATGGACCGCTTAGAAGCTCATTTGAAAATTATGCAAAGAGTAAAAATATTTATGTTGAATTTACTGGAAAACTTGATTATGAGCGTATGGTAGGACTGTTAAAGTCATGCGATATAGCTGTTAACCCTATTATTCATGACTCAGCAGCGAGTATTATTAACAAACATGCTGATTATGCAGCAGCGGGATTGCCTGTTTTAAATACACAGGAAAGTAAAGAATATAAAGATCTTGTCGAAGATTATTATATGGGATTTAATTGTATAAATGGTGAATTTAATGATCTTGCTGAAAAACTTAGTTTATTGATAAAAAATTATGATATAAGAAATACAATGGGAATGAATAGTAGAAAGTTGGCCGAAGAAAGGTTTGATAGATTAGTTACATATAATAAAATAATTGATATATTAAACGATTTATTAGACTGATAAGATATGTAGACGCATGGCAAAAAATATTAAAAATATATATTTATAAAATAGTGATTGTATACATAAAAATATGAAAGCTTAATAGGGGGTACCATGAAAATAATTCATATTGCGCCATTAACATTAGATAAATCAGCAGGTCTAACATATTCAATTCCTAGCTTTGTAAAAGCTCAAAACAACCTTACAGGGATAGAATCG
>JAAYNB010000095.1 GCA_012521085.1 Clostridiales bacterium
AATCACCCAGATGTTAAAAACAAGGTTTTTGATTATATTGACAAATTAAAGAAAGATAATATTTATATACTCAAAAAGGGTGAATTAGAAGATTATGTTACTTCTGAAGGTCAGAAGTTAATTGAGGATTTAGGGCTGTCAAATCAAAAGGAATTAAAAGTTATAAAATTGGCCGAGTTAATAGATAACGATGAAATTGAAATAGAACAAGTCTTAGATATAGGAGATTATGTGGAAGTCATACAAAACCTTATATTTAATAGTTAAAAATTAAATATACTTTTATATGCCAAATTGTTCTCAGAATTTGATATTTAACTTGAAAAGAATCTATAACCCTCTTTATATTATATTGAAGTTTACTGGTATTAATAATATAAGGAGGGATTTTTATATGTATTGGATAGGAGAAATAATTTATAAGAAGTTTAGTGAGGATAATGTCACGATTAAGATTCCAAAGAAATTACTATTGGATTTAATGAAGCAAGTAAAAAGGCACAATGATATATTACATTTAGAAAGTGAATTAATTGATAACTTTGCTATCCATGAAAATATTCATAACACAGAAATCATATTGACAAAATTATTTGTTTTGACAGCCGACCCATATGAACGAGAAGAAATAATACTATTTTTAACAATAGCAGAGTTTCTAGTGCTAAGAGATATAGTGTTTTGCAATAATTCAATCATACATTTACGGACAAAGATAAATTTCTCTCTTCTAAAAGCATATAAAGAATTATTTCAACAGATAGAGAACCTTTACCAATTATTAAACGGTGACGAGGTAAATGCATATTGGGGATATATAAAAAGTAATTAAACTGCTTAACACTGATATACTTCCTTGGAAGCATTTTTGTGGTAAAATCCTATCAATGTTTTTCTGAATTATTACCGCAAGTAGGAATCTAACGTTTTAAATAAAGTGATTTTATGATAAAATTAAAGTACACAGCAAAATGGAATTAATGCCATTGACACAGACATCTAATAAAAGATGCCCTGTAGTCAGTGGCATTTTTTATTTGAAATTTTACGATTGAATGGAGGAGATATAATGTCTAAGAGAAAAAATAATTGGGATGCAAATAAATTGAATAGGTGGATAAAGGAGGGTAGAGGGCAAGGAGAAGGTAAAAATTATAAGCCTTGGATAGTAATTCAGGATTTTCCTAGTATGGGTCGGGCAACAAGAGTATTTGGATGGACAACTAATCGAATTCATCATTTTTTCTCAGATACACAGTTGAAATACTTTTACCTACTAGATTGGGATGAAAGAGTGGTTGATATTAGGGAACATTATGCATTATTGGATTTAGAAACAGTTCTATCTGACACATCAGATTTACGATTAAATAAGTTTATAGATAAGAAAAGTAAGGAATCTTACGTGCTAACTACTACATTCTTAATAACACTTGTAAACAATGCTGGAGAGAAGAACTTTGTAGCAAGAAGTATAAAGTATGCTTCGGAACTAAATAAAATAAGTACGATTGAAAAATTAGAGATTGAGCGTAGGTATTGGAAAGTAAGAGATATAGATTGGGGAATCGTGACAAATAAGGATATCAATTCTACTAGAGCAAAAAATATTGAATGGCTTCATACGACTTTCAATTTTA
>JAAYNB010000096.1 GCA_012521085.1 Clostridiales bacterium
ATATTGACTTTTGCTATGAAAGGCGAGAGGAAGTTATAAATTATGTAAAAGAAAAATATGGTGAAGAAAAAGTGGCTCAGATAATCACCTTTGGAACCATGGCAGCAAGAGGAGCTATTAGAGATGTGGGCAGAGTGATGAATCTACCTTATAATGTGGTGGATAGAATAGCTAAGACCATACCATTTGCATTGGGTATTACCATAGACAAGGCCTTGGAAATTAGTCCTGAGTTTAAAAGATATTATGATGAAGATAGTGATGCTAGAGAATTAATAGATATGGCAAAAAAATTAGAAGGTATACCTAGACATGCTTCAACCCATGCAGCTGGAGTAGTGATTTCTAAAAAAGCCCTTGAAGAACATATACCCCTATATATGCATGATGATAATATAACCACACAATTTCCAATGGGTACTTTAGAAGAACTAGGATTACTGAAAATGGATTTTTTAGGTTTAAGGACCTTGACAGTAATTGAAAATACTAAAAAAATAATAAAAGCAGTGCATAATATAGATATAGATTTTACTAATTCTAAATATGATGATAAAAAAGTATATGATTTAATAAGTAAAGGAGATACTCTAGGAGTATTTCAATTGGAAAGTAGTGGTATGATACAGTTTATGAAGGAACTAAAACCTAGTAATATTGAGGATATAATAGCAGGTATATCACTATTTCGTCCCGGACCAATGGATTCCATTCCTAAATATATTGCATATAAAAACAATCCATCTAAAATAGAGTATCTTCATAAAAAATTAAAGCCAATTTTGGAAGTAACATATGGATGTTTAGTCTATCAGGAACAGGTAATGCAAATAGTAAGAGATTTGGCAGGATATAGTTATGGCAGAAGTGACTTGGTTAGAAGAGCTATGAGTAAAAAAGAAATGTCTGTTATGGAAGAGGAAAGACAGTATTTCATATATGGTAAAAAGAATGAAAATGGAGAAATAGAAATTCCAGGTTGTATAAGAAATGGAGTACCAGAAGATATAGCCTATAAGATATATGATGATATGATTGACTTTGCAAATTATGCCTTTAATAAATCCCATGCTGCATCATATGCAGTCCTAGGTTATGAAACAGCATATTTAAAAGCACATTATCCAGTTGAATTTATGGCAGCGTTGATGACAAGTGTTATGGACAATACTACTAAAATAGCCCAGTATATCCATGACTGTAAAAAAAGAAATATAAAAATATTACCACCAGATGTAAATAAAAGTTTTGCATCATTTACTGTAGAGGACAATAAAATTCGTTTTGGATTGGCGGCAGTAAAAAATGTGGGAGTAAATATGATAGAGGCCATGGTGAAAGCTCGAGAAACAAAGGGTGAATTCACAAGTTTCACAGATTTTTGTCAGAAATTAGATTCAAAATTCTTAAATAAAAGAGCAATAGAAAGTCTAATAAAATCTGGAGCATTTGATTCTTTTAATATTTATAGATCACAATTAATGGCCATATATGAAAGGTTACTTGATAGTGTAAACCAAGATAAAAAACGAAATATACAAGGACAAATTGGTATATTTGATTTAGCTGAAGAAGAAAATATAGGTATTCAAAGAGATACTATACCAAATATTAAAGAATTTAATGATAGAGTAAAACTCAGTATGGAAAAGGAAGTAGTGGGAATATATTTAAGTGGTCATCCATTAGAATCATTTCAGGAAGAATTAAGATATCTTACAAAATTAACTAGTAATGATTTAATAGAAATAGTAGAAAACCCAGAGTTTTCTAATTATAAAGATGGAGATGTAGTTACAGTTGGAGGAATGATTTTAGAGAAAAAGAATATGACTACTAAAAATAATAAATTAATGGCTTTTATAACCATTGAAGATTTATTAGGTACCATGGAAGGTATAGTATTTCCTCAAGCATTAGATAAATACTCATCTATACTTAATGAGGAATCATTGGTAGTAATAGAGGGAACACTGAGTTTAAAAGATGAGGAAGATTCTAAAATCATAGTAAATAAGGTGAAGCCCCTTAAAAAAATGGAAGATAGAAGATTATATATTAGAATTGCCAAAAAAGAAGATATTCATTTAGTAGATAAGGCTAAAGATATATTTAAAAAACACGAAGGTAATGTACCTGTTTATGTATATATGGAGAGGGAAAAAAAGAGTTTTAGAGCAGATAGAAGTCTATGGGTTGAACCAGATGAAAAATGTATAAATGCATTAAAATCTATTTTTGGACAAAATTCAGTTAAAATCAAATCTATCTTTGAATAATTAATATTTTGTTTGAAAATGTCCTATAAATTATATATAATTGATATTAATAAAATACAATAATTTAGCTAATTATAACCTCATTTCGACCCTAATAGATATAATTTTTTAATACCCGGTAATAATATCATCAGAAATAGATAATTCTGTATTCAAAAAAATTGACCAGATTTTGATGAAAGGGGCCTTTATATGTGGAAAGTAATATATATGACAGATACTAGGACAGATGCTGAGAGTATTGAAGAAGTTTTATTAAATAATAATTTTTTAGTAAAGATTAGGCCCATAAATAAAAAAAATGCTCAGGGAATATGTGAAATTCTAGTTCCACAGACTGAGGCTGAAGAGGCCTATATGGTATTGGTGCAACATAATTTATAAATATTTATGAAATATAAGATAAAGATATAGTATAAATTTAATTATTATTTTAACGATTATAAAACAGATAAATAAAGAGACATAAAGAGGGACAAAAAAAGGCCGCGTTGGATGAAAAGGAGGTTATGTGTTGAAGAGGATAGGGGTATTAACAAGTGGAGGAGATTCTCCTGGAATGAATGCAGCAATAAGGGCAGTGGTTAGAAATGGTATTGCCAAGGGCTGCACAGTATTTGGTATAAAAAAAGGTTATGATGGACTTATTAATGGCGATTTAATGGAGATGGATTTATCTTCAGTAGCAGATATAATACATAGAGGTGGGACCATATTACAAACAGCCCGAAGTGAAGAATTTATGACTGATGAAGGTAAAGAAAAAGCTTTGAATGTCATAAAAGTTTTTAATCTGGATGGTATAGTAGTAATAGGTGGAGATGGATCTCTTAGAGGTGCAAAATATCTTAGTGAAATAGGAGTACAAGCTATTGGTATCCCAGCAACAATTGATAATGATTTGGAATATACAGATTACACAATAGGTTTTGACACAACAGTAAATACAGTAGTAGATGCCATAGGCAAGATAAGGGATACATCAGCTTCCCATAGCAGAGCCAATATTATAGAAGTAATGGGTAGACATTATGGAGATATTGCCCTACATGCTGGATTAGCAGGAGGTGCAGAAAGTATCATTATACCAGAAGTAGGTATGGATATTGATAAAGTCTGTAAAAAGTTAATACAGGGTAGAAATAGAGGAAAAAGACATAGTATTATCATATTAGCAGAAGGTGTTGGTGGAGCCATAGAACTAGGCAAGATTATTGAAGAAAAAACTGGTATAGAAACAAGATCTACCATATTGGGACATATACAAAGAGGAGGAACGCCCACAGCTTCTGATAGGATACTAGCTAGTAAAATGGGGGCAAAAGCAGTAGATTTATTGTTAAATGGCAAGGGAAA
>JAAYNB010000009.1 GCA_012521085.1 Clostridiales bacterium
CAGTTCAAATCTGGGTGCCGCCTCCAATTCTCCAATTAATGTGCGCCTATAGCTCAGCTGGATAGAGTGCCTGACTACGGATCAGGAGGTCGGGGGTTCGAATCCCTCTGGGCGTGCCAAAACAAAACCTTGTAATTATAAATGTTACAGGGTTTTTTATTTTACTTAATTCATTTAATTTTCTTTCTTCCGTCTCACTTTGTGTGCCAGTAAGGATATTATATTAATTTTAAATTAATACCAAAAGATATAAATTTAAATTTTTATTAGTTCTTTCCAATTTAGGAGGAAATATATAATGCCAAAGAAAAAAGTAGTTATAATAGGTGGAGGACCTGCTGGGATTATGGCTGCAATTGCTGCATCTGAAAAAAATAATGAAGTGATTGTAATAGAAAAAAATTCTGTAATCGGTAAAAAATTAAGTATTACAGGGGGAGGCAGGTGTAATGTAACTAATAATTCTGATCCAAGTGACATAATGAAAAATATAATGACAAATCCAAAATTTTTATATAGAGCTCTTAATACTTTCACTAGTAAAGATTTAATAGATATAATTGAAAGAAATGGTTGTCCACTTAAAATTGAGGATAAAAACAGGGTTTTTCCCCTTAGTGATAAATCATCTGATATAATTGATGTCTTTAATAAAATTATAAGGGAAAGACAAATAAAATTATATCTAGAATGTGATGTTAAGGATATAATCTTATCCAATGAAAAAGTAAAAGCTGTAAAGACTGTAAATGATAATATAATTAATTGTGATTCAGTTATATTGGCAACTGGTGGTATATCATATCCTCATACAGGCAGCACAGGCACTGGTCATATTATTGCTAAAAAATTAGGTCATAGTATTATTTCTCTAAGACCAAGTTTAGTATCCATGAATATAAAGGAAAAATGGTTATCAAATTTAATGGGCATTTCATTTGAAGATATTATTATTAGAACTAAAATTGGTAAAAAATCTTTAAGTTTAAATGGAGATTTATTATTTACTCATTATGGAATATCTGGACCTATTGTATTAGAATTGAGTGCATATCTTAATAAACATGATTTTTTAAAGGCTTCACATAATATAAATATAGATTTTCTACCTAAACTAAATTATGAAGATCTGAAAAGAATATTTATTTCAGATGCAAATTCAAATAAAACAATTTTAAATTTATTATCAGAATACATGCCAAAGAGATTTTTAATTGGCTTATTAGCTGAATTAAATATATTACAAGATACCATACTACATCAATTAAAAAAATCTGATAGAAATAGAATTATAGACAATATAAAAAACTTTGATATAAATATTGTTAGTTTAAGAGATATAAACTCTGCTATTATTACTTCTGGTGGCATATCTGTTAAGGAGATAGATCCTGGAACTATGGAATCGAAAAAAATTAAAGGATTATTTTTTGCTGGTGAAATAATTGATGTGGATGCTTTAACAGGTGGATATAATTTACAGATTGCTTTTTCTACTGGTTATTTGGCTGGTTTAAATGCTTAAATCACATATATATTTTAATTTAATAGATATATTTTCAAGTTTTAATATCCTATATTTGACTTTTTAAAAAAATAATTATAAATCTTCGAAAAAACTATTGACAAAAAAAATAAAAGATATATAATAGTATATGTTGTAAAAAACAAATTTTATTCTTACAAATTATTTTAATAAATTTAAGGGCCTTTAGCTCAGTTGGTTAGAGCGTCCGGCTCATAACCGGCAGGTCCGGGGTTCGAGTCCCTGAAGGCCCACCATTTATTTTAATAAGCCCAAATAGCTCAGTCGGTAGAGCAGGGGACTGAAAATCCCCGTGTCGGTGGTTCGATTCCGCCTTTGGGCACCATGAAAACTAGTATTTAATATACTAGTTTTTTTTATATATTTTTTAAAGTAGATTTGATATGATACTTGATATAGAGCATAAAGAGGTGTGATATGGAAGATTTAATTAAAAAATTTAATGATAAACAGTATTTGGCAATACAGCATAATACAGGTCCATGCATGATTTATGCAGGACCAGGTTCAGGTAAAACTACTGTTATAACCTATAGGATATGGTATTTAATAAAGAAACACAATGTGGATCCAAGTAAAATTTTAGTTTTAACTTTTACTAAAGCTGCAGCAGATGAAATGAAAACTAGATTTAGGAACATTGATGGTCTATCTAATATGGATAAAATGCGTGTACATTTTGGAACATTTCATTCTATATTTTATAAGATAATAAGAAATTATTATTCATATAGTTTGGATAATATTTTAAATGATAGGACTAAAACTATTTTAATAAGAAATATTTTAGCACATATGAAAATAGATCAATATTTTTGTAGAGAGGATATTAAAGATATTTTATTAGATATCTCATTATATAAAAATAACTTACCTGAAAAAACCATTCCGCAGTCAGGAAAACTAAGCATTCAAGAGTTTAAAGAAATATTAAATAATTATGAACAATATAAAATTAAGAATAAAAAAATTGATTTTGATGATATGTTAACCCAATGTTATTATTTATTAAGGGATAGACCTGATATATTAGAGGAAGTTAGAAGTCAATTTCAGTATATATTAATTGATGAATTTCAAGATATAAATAATATACAATTTGAAATAATAAAACTCATATCACATCCATTAAACAATTTATTTGTTGTTGGAGATGATGATCAATCTATATACAGTTTTAGGGGAGCTAAACCATATTTTATATTAGAATTTGATAAAATATATAAAGATGTTAAAAAGATTATCTTAGATAAAAATTATCGTTCTCGGGAAGAGATAGTAAAGAGAGCAAATTTATTAATAAAAAATAATAAATATCGGATACATAAAGAAATTTCAGCTACAGTGGATAAAGGTAAGGATATAATTTATCTAAAGCCTAGGGACAAGAAAGAAGAAAAAACATTAATTGTTTCAATTATTAACGAATTATTAGAAAAAGGGTATTTATATAAAGATATAGCAATAATTTATAGAACAAATTTAACCACCCTATCCATAATTGATACTTTCTTAGATAATGGTATACCGTATATCACAAGGGATCAAATATATAATATTTTTGAACATTGGATTGTAAAGGATATTTTAGCTTATATGGAGTTAAGTCATGATTTAGGTAATAGAGAAATTCTACGACATATTGTTAACAGGCCTACAAGATATATTACAAAACACGCTTTACAACAGATCTCTATAGATGATGAAAATGTAATTACAGCATTATTAAATAAAGGAGATTTAGAAAAATATCAACTTGAGAATATTGAAGAATTGGAAGTTGATTTAAAAGTTTTAAAACAATTAAATTCATATGATGCCATTCAGTATATAAGGAAAGAAATCGAATATGATAAATTTATAAAAGATTATTGTACTAAGAAGAATATAGATGAAGAAGGTTTTTTTGAAGTAGTAGAGGCTTTTGAGGAGATAGCAAAAGAACATGCAGATGTAAAAGATTTTCTTCAATATGTAAAAGATTTTAAAATCTCTATTAAAAGAAATAGACTCAATAATATAGATGATAACAAAGTTGAATTATTGACTATGCACAGTGCTAAAGGTCTTGAGTATAAGGTTGTGATTATTATATCTGCAATAGAAGGGTATATTCCTCATGATAGGAGTCTTGGGGATGAGAATCTAATAGAAGAAGAAAGACGTTTATTTTATGTGGCTATGACTAGAGCTCAAGAACTATTATATATTAGCTCTCCATTATATAAGGATGAGAAAAAATTAGATATTTCTAGATTTGTATTAGAAACAAAAGATGATAATAGATATAAAACTAAATCAAAAAATCATGGGGAAAAATTTAAAAATATAGTTAATAAAGTTTTATTCAAATAGGACAGATTGTTATATTACCCCTAAATCCCAATATGGATTTAGGGGGTTTAACTATTTTAAAAAGACAGGGTATTAATAATACTCAGGTTCTTCAAATATTTCTCTGATAACATCTATATCATCACTTATAGCAAGGGCTAGCATAAGTTTTATACGTGCTTTTTCACCAGGTAAATTGCCGCCAAGTACTATACCTAGATCTTTTAACTGTTTACCTCCACCTTCATAACCATAGGTATCTAATACTCGTCCAGTGGGACATCTAGATACCATTACAACAGGAATATTATTTTTAATAGCATATTCTATACCTTCTACCATGGCAGGTGGCACATTACCTCGACCTAATCCTTCTATGACTATGCCTTTATCACCACTATCTACACAATATTTTATTAATCGTGAATCAAGGCCAGATACACATTTAATTAGGCTTACGTCAGTTACAATGGTTTTGGCAGGAATATATTTTTTGTTCACAATTTCACGATGAAAAATAACTTTATCATTGTCAACAACACCTAAAGCACCAAATTCTATGGATTTAAATGTATCTAAACTTAAAGTATTAGTCTTCATAACTTCAGTGGCTGAGTTGACTTCATTATTCATTACTACTAAAACACCTTTATTTCTTGATTTAGGTGATATGGCTGTACATACAGCAGCTGCTATGTTACTAGGTCCGTCATATCCTAGTTCTGAGCTATTTCTCATTGCTCCAGTTAAAACCACAGGTTTTTCACATTTAATGGTCAAATCTAATAGATAAGCAGTTTCCTCTAATGTATCTGTACCATGGGTAATTACAACACCATCTATATCATCACGAGCCAAAGTATTTAAAACAGTGTTTTGTAAATCCATCATGATAGTAGGACTTATATGGGGGCCAGGAAGTTTTGCAAAGTTAATTGGTTCAATATCTGCAAATTGGTCCAAATTTGTTACAAGTGATATTATTTCATCACTAGATAAGGATGGTATAACAGCACCTATCCTAGGGTCAACTGACATGGAGATAGTGCCTCCAGTGAATATAATAGCAATCTTGGGTTTATTCATAATTTCCCCTCCTTTAATATTATAAACCACTATATTCTAATCTTATATTAACAAAATTAGAATTACTATTCAAAAGAAAAATATATTCTTTTTAAAGAATAGGCAATATACCAAATAATATATTATGTTAATTGATTATATAATATATATTTTTGCATAAGTACCAGCATAATACATATGGAAAATATTAATATTAATTACATAATTTAAATATAAAAAACTAAAAATAAAATAAGCTTATCTTTACAATATGGCTTTATTTATATATTATAGTAAATGTAATAAAAAAATAAGGGTGAAAAAAGAATATGGAAATATATTTAGATAATGCAGCAACTACAAAACCAGAAAAAGAAGTAGTAAATGCAATGATGAAGGCCCTTAATGAAATGTATGGAAATCCATCTTCATTACATAGTAAGGGTTTAGAAGTAGAAAAAGAAATAAAGAAAATTAGAAGATTGTTAGCCAGAGCATTAGGTTGTGATGAAAAAGAAATAATTTTTACATCAGGGGGAACAGAATCTAATAATCTGGCCATAAGAGGTTTGATTGAACGAAATAAAAGACAGGGTAATCATATTATTACATCAAAAATAGAACATAAATCTATTTTAAATCTATATCAAAAATTAGAAAAAGAAGGTTATAAAACAACTTATTTAGATGTAGATGAAGGGGGCTTTATATCTTTAGAACAACTTAAAGAGGTTATTTCGGAGGATACTATTTTAGTAAGTATAATCCATGTAAATAATGAAGTAGGAAGTATCCAAGATATAAAAGAAATTAGTAAAATTGTCAAAGGTTATAATCCACAAATATCCATACATGTAGATGGAGTACAATCTTTTGGCAAAATAAAATATCATGTTAAAGATTTAAATATAGATACTCTAGCTATAAGTGGCCATAAAGTTAATGGTCCTAAAGGAATTGGAGCACTCTATATAAATAAAAATATAAAAATTAACCCATTATTAATAGGTGGAGGACAGGAAGGCAGTTTAAGAGGAGGAACTGAAAATGTTCCAGGAATATTTGGTCTAGGTGAAGCCACTAGACTATTAATTGAAAATCAAGATATATATATAGAAAAAATTTATAATTTAAAAAAATATCTGATGGATTTATTAGAGAAGGAAATAAAAGGGATTCAGATAAATAATAAATTAAATGATAATTATGCACCACATATAGTTAGCATATTATTACCAGGTATTAAAAGTGAAATTATGCTACATAGCTTGGCATCAGATGGAATATATGTGTCTTCTGGTTCTGCTTGTTCATCTAAAGACAGGAAATTAAATCATGTACTACAAGCTATGGGAATTAAGGATGAATATATAGATAGTGCTATTAGAATCAGCCTTAATCATAGAAATACTATGGAAGAAATAGATTACTTTGTAAAAAAACTCAAAGAACATTACATAACTTTAAAAAGGATTATTAGGAGGTGAGTTTGTTGGATAAAGTTATTATTATTAGTTATGGAGAAATCGCATTAAAAGGACAGAACAAAAGATTTTTTGAAAATAAACTTATTAATAATATAAGACATGCTGTATCTGACTTAGGGGAAATAGAACCGTATAGAGAACATAGTAGAATTTATATAGATATAGAAGACTATAATGAAAATGAAATCATTAATAGAGTAAAAAAAGTCTTTGGTGTAGTATCCATACGTGTTGCTAAACGTTTTTCTATAGATATGGATCAAATCGGAAAAGTTGTTTTAGAAGAAGTAAAATCTAGAATGGCGGAGAAAGATGTAAAAACCTTTAAAATACAAACAAAAAGGGTCGATAAGAAATATCCCAAAAAATCCATGGAAATTAGTAGAGAATTAGGGGCCTTAGTTTTACTAAATATTGATGGATTGACTGTAGATGTACATAATCCTGATATTATAATCAATGTAGAAATTAGAAATAAGGCTTTTGTACATAGTAAAAGAATAGATGGTTATGGTGGATTACCTGTGGGAACTAATGGTAAGGCTCTACTATTATTATCAGGGGGAATAGATAGCCCTGTTGCTGGTTGGTTAGTAGGTAAAAGGGGAGTGGCCATTACAGCTATACATTTTCACAGTCATCCATTTACCAGTGAAAGAGCTAAAGAAAAGGTAATAGATTTAGCTAGAAATCTATCTATCTACTGTGGAAAATTTGAAATGTATTCTGTAAATATATTACCAATACAAAAAGAAATTAATGAAAAATGTCCTGAATCTGAAATGACAATTCTGTCTAGAAGATTTATGATGAAAATAGCAGAAAGGATAGCATTAGATAAGGGTATTGATGCACTTATTACAGGTGAAAGTATAGGACAAGTAGCTAGTCAGACTATACATAGTCTTAAAGTTACAAATGCAGCTGTTGATATACCAGTTTTTCGTCCTTTAATTGCCATGGATAAAGTTGATATTATAAATTTAGCTAAGGAAATTGATACATATGAGACTTCCATATTACCTTATGAGGATTGTTGTACGGTTTTTTCACCTAAAAATCCTGTTACACAACCTAAGTTAGAAAATATATTAAAGTCTGAAAATCTATTGGATGTAGATGGATTAATTACAGAAGTTATTGAAGATATGGAATTAATCACCATTGAACTTAAATAATATTTTAAGGGGGATAAAAATTGGATAAATTAACACATTTTAATGAAGAAGGAAGAGCCAAAATGGTAGATGTAGGTGATAAAGATAATACCAAAAGACAGGCCATAGCTGAGGGTAGTATTTATATGTTACCTAGCACATTAGAAAAAATTACAAATCATGATATACATAAAGGTGATGTATTGGCTGTATCACAAGTAGCTGGCATAATGGCAGCAAAAAAGACCAGTGATATGATTCCAATGTGCCATAATATTTTTTTGACAGGTGCAGATATAGAGTTTAATATTGATAAAGAAAATAGTAAGATTGATATTAGAGCCATAGTAAGTACAACTGGAAAAACTGGAGTAGAAATAGAGGCTTTAGCAGCAGTTACAACAACAGCATTAACTATCTATGATATGTGTAAAGCAGTAGATAGGGCAATGGAGATTACAAATATAAGATTAGTAAAGAAGACAGGTGGAAAATCAGGAGATTTTATAAGAGATGAATATAAAAAATAAGCAGATTTATTCTGCTTATTTTTTATGATTATGATTGTGATGATGATTTCCACATTCTACTGCTGTTCCTTTTAAAATACCTATACCATGAGAAAGGGCTGGGATAATTACCTCTAGACTTTCTTTAACTCCTTTAGGACTGCCAGGTAGATTTATAATAAGGCTTTGTTTCCTAATACCTGATACAGCTCTTGATAACATAGCTTTAGGCGTAATACTAAGACTATTCATACGTATTGCTTCAGAAATACCAGGGGCTAATCTATCTACTACATCAAGAGTAGCTTCAGGTGTAATATCCCTAGGAGAAAAACCTGTACCACCTGTTGTAAAAATTACATCTAATTTTTCAACATCACACATATGTTTTATTGTTTCGGCAATTTCAGTTCTTTCATCAGGTACTATTATATAACTTTTTACTATTCCACCAATATCTTTTAGTAAATCTCCAATAAGAGGACCGCTAGCATCTTTACGTTCTCCCGCAGCACCTTTATCACTTACCGTAATAACACCAATTGTAAATGTCAAAATTAAAACCTCCTTTATTTAATCATATAAAATTTAAAACATAATAATAGTATATACTATAAATAATTGAAGTTCAAAAAATTATATATAATAAAAAAAGGCTAGATAGCCTTTTTTTCAAATTTATTAATGGATAAACCATATTTAGATAATATATTTTGAACCCTTGAAATATCAGATTCATTAGCATCTTTTATATGCTCTAATGGATAGGAACCTTGAATTTCTATCCATTTATATTTTCCCATTGAGTGATAGGGCAATAGATCAACTTTTTCTACTGATTTTAGTGTTAAGATAAATTCAGCAAGTAATTTTATATCTTTTTCACTATCATTGATACCAGGTATGACCACATGTCTAATCCACATAGGAATATTTTTTAAATCTAAAAACTGGGCAAATGATAGTATTCTACTATTATCTACTGAAGTAAGATCCAGGTGTTTTATAGAATTGATAGTTTTTAAATCTAATAATACTAAATCCACATATTTTAAAATTTCTTCCATATTAGAATTAATGTGAACAAAACCAGAAGTATCTAGTGACACATGAATATTAAGTTTCTTTAATTCTTTTAATAAACTTAAAAGAAAATCCATTTGAAGGGTAGGTTCACCACCACTAATAGTAACTCCTCCACCAGAAGATTGCATAAATGGAATATATTTTTTTATATCAGTTATTAATTCTGATACAGTCATTTCTTTACCATCAGTCATATTCCATGTATCACGATTATGACAAAACTTACATTTTAAAGGACAACCTTGGAAAAAAACTATATAGCGTATACCAGGTCCATCAACAGTACCGAAACTTTCAACTGAATGTATTCTACCTTTTAATTCCATAGAAAACACCTGCCTTTGTATAATTTTACACTACAGAAGAATGTATTGTTCTATTTATAACGTCTATTTGTTGTTCTCTTGTTAGTTTAATAAAATTAACTGCATATCCTGAAACACGTATAGTTAATTGTGGATATTTTTCTGGATGTTCCATAGCATCTAATAATGTTTCACGATTAAATACGTTGATATTTAGATGATGTCCTCCTTGTACAAAATAACCATCTAATAAAGAAGTTAGAATTTTAACTCTTTCTTCAGCTGTTTTACCCAATGCTTTTGGTACAATAGAAAATGTATATGAGATACCATCCTGTGAATCTCTATATGGTAACTTTGCTACTGAGGATAGAGCTGCTAAAGCTCCTTTTTTATCACGTCCATGCATTGGATTAGCTCCTGGAGCAAAGGGTTCTCCAAATCTTCTACCATCAGGAGTATTACCTGTTTTCTTACCATAGACAACATTTGAAGTAATGGTCAATATTGATTGGGTATGGATAGCATTTATGTAAGTCTTATTACTTCTAATGGCATTCATGAATTTCTCTACCAATGAAATTGCTATATCATCAACCCTCTCATCATTATTACCGTATTTAGGAAAGTCTCCTTCTACATCATAATCTACTATTAAATCATTTTCGTCTCTAATAGCCTTAACTTTAGCATATTTAATAGCACTTAAGGCATCAGCGCATACGGAAAGACCAGCTATTCCACAAGCCATTGTTCTAACTACATCACGGTCATGTAGAGCCATTTGAATTTTTTCATATGCATATTTATCATGCATATAATGAATTACATTTAATGTATCCACATATAGTTTAGCTAACCAATTTATAAATTTATCAAATTTTTCCATAACATCATCATAATCTAAATATTCGCTGGTAATAGGTTCGAATTTAGGACCTATTTGTTTACCACTTAATTCATCTCTTCCACCATTAATAGCATATAATAATGCTTTAGCTAAATTACATCTTGCACCAAAGAATTGCATTTGTTTTCCAATAGGCATTGCGGATACACAACAAGCTATGGCATAATCATCTCCCCAATATGGTCTCATTAAATCATCATTTTCATATTGAAGTGAACTAGTATCAATTGAAACCTTGGCACAATAATCCTTAAAATTCTGTGGTAAATCCTTAGACCATAATATGGTTAAATTAGGTTCAGGTGCTGGCCCTAAATTATAAAGAGTATGAAGAACTCTAAATGAAGTCTTAGTAACTAAAGGTCTACCATCCAGTCCCATTCCACCAATAGATTCTGTAACCCAAGTAGGATCACCACTAAAAAGTTCATTATATTCAGGAGTTCTTAAAAATCTTACCATTCTTAATTTCATAATAAAGTGATCAATTAACTCTTGAGCTTCTAATTCAGTTAATTTACCTTCTTTAATATCCTTTTCTATATAGATATCTAAGAAAGTAGAAACTCTACCTAAACTCATAGCCGCACCATTTTGTTCTTTAATAGCAGCTAGATAAGCAAAATAAACCCATTGAATAGCTTCAAAAGCATTAGTAGCAGGTTTGGATATATCAAATCCATATGAAGCAGCCATTTCTTTTAATTCTATTAAGGATTCTATTTGGTCTTGTATTTCCTCTCTAAGTTGTATATTTGATCCATCCATAGCTTCTAAAGCAAGGGATTGTTTTTGTTCTTTTTTGTTTTCAATTAATTTATCTATACCATATAGAGCTACACGTCTATAATCACCTATAATTCTACCTCTACCATAAGCATCTGGTAGTCCAGTTATAATACCAGCTCTTCTAGCAGCTAACATTTCATCTGTGTAGACATCAAATACACCGTCATTATGAGTCTTTCTATGCTTAGTAAAAATATCTTTTATTTCAGAATTTAATTCATATCCATAGGCCTTACAAGCATTTTCAACCATTCTAATACCACCATAAGGCATAACTGCTCTTTTAAGTGGTGCATCTGTTTGTAAACCAACAATTTTCTCTAAATTTTTCTTTATATAACCAGGTTTATGAGAAACAATAGTAGATATTGTGTCGGTATCAATATCTAATGTACCATCATTTTTTCTTTCTTCTTCCATTAAGTCTAAAACTATATTCCAAAGTTCTTTAGTTGTATCAGTTGGACCTTCTAAAAAACTACCATCACCATAATAGGGAGTATAGTTATTTTGTATAAAATCTCTAACATCAATAGATTCAGTCCATTTACCTTTATTAAATATAGAAGTGTTTAACATATAAATCCCTCCTATTAATATATTAATTTTAACTTAAATACATTATAACACAATATACCGTATATTGTATACAATATTTTAAAAAAACATAATTTTGTTCAAATGTTCAAAAATTTATGTTAAATAGTAGTAGCTTTTTACAAAAATTCTATTAAACTTACAAAACTAGTGATATTTCGATGAAGGAAATATCTATTCAAGCATAGAAATATGATTAACTAAAGAGGAGGGGATTAACTTGAAATTGGAATTTAAAAATATTGACAATACACTCATAGTTAAATTAGTCGGTGAATTGGATCACCATGTATCAAAGGAAATAAGAAACCAATTAGATGATATGATATTAAATATGAGATCAAAAAATCTAATATTTGATTTTGAAGACTTAAATTTTATGGATAGTTCTGGGATAGGAGTAATTATTGGTCGTTATAAAAATATCAATAAACTTGGTGGCAGTGTGGCCGTAGTAGGGGTATCTGAAAAAATAAATAAAATATTTGATTTAGCAGGTCTATATAATATTATTAATAAATACGAAAATCAAAGTGAAGCACTTAAATGTCTATAAAGGAGTGTAATATTATGGAATATAAAAACTATATGAAACTAGAGCTTTATGGCAAATCCCAAAATGAAGCATTTGCCAGAGTTACAGTAGCAGCTTTTGCATCTCAATTAGATCCTACTTTAGAGGAAATATGTGATATAAAAACTGCTGTATCAGAAGCAGTAACAAATGCTATTATCCATGGATATGAAGAAACGAATGGTTTAGTAACAATAATATGTAGAATAAAAAACAATGAATTGGAAATTATAGTTAAAGATGAAGGCAAAGGTATAGAAGATATAAATAAAGCCAGGGAACCTCTTTACACATCAAAACCTGAATTAGAACGATCAGGTATGGGTTTTACAGTTATGGAAACATTTATGGATAAAGTAGATGTATATTCTGAGCCAGGAAAGGGAACAAAGATAGTAATGACTAAAAGGTTCAAAAGCTTGGTTAGAGATTGAGAGGTAGATAGAATGTATATACCAGCATTGTCAGGAGAATATCATGAAATACTAGAACATGAAGAAACCATGGAATTGATTAAGAGAGCCCAAAATGGTGATATAAAAGCACAGGAAATTTTAGTCAACCATAATCTTGGTTTAGTTAGAAGTATAGTCAATCGATTTGCTAATAGGGGGCATGAAAGGGAAGATTTATTTCAATTAGGTTCTATAGGTCTTATTAAGGCAATACAAAAATTTGATGTAAATTATGGTGTAAAATTTTCTACGTATGCGGTGCCTATGATTGTGGGTGAAATAAAAAGATTTTTAAGGGATGATGGTATTATAAAAGTATCTAGAAATCTAAAACAAGTTGCAACTAAAGTAAAAATAACAAAGGAAAAATTATTTAAAAAATTAGGAAGAGAAGCTAGTTTACAAGAAATAGCAGATGAATTGAACATTGATAAAGAGGAAATAATTATGGCCCTAGATTCAAATGCACATCCAGAGTACTTATATGATATTATCCACCATGATGATGGTTCACCTATACATCTAATAGATAAAGTTATTAATAAAGAGGTTGTTAATGATATAGATTTAATAGATAAGATATTACTTCAAGAAATATTAACAAAACTAAAACCAAGAGAGCGCCAAATTATAGTATTACGTTATTTTAAAGATAAAACTCAGACAGAAATTGCTAAGACATTGGGAATATCTCAAGTACAAGTGTCGAGGATTGAAAAAAAAGTTTTACAAATTATGAGGGATTTAATGCAGAAGACTTAAGGAAAAGAGTCTTCTTTTTTTATGGAATTAAAAATAATTTTGAGTAAATAATAAAAACAAGGAAGGTGATTAGAATTAAAAAAAATATTATAAACTTTATAAAAATTATCTTTTTAATCATTTTAATCATTTTAATTATTGGCATAGGTTCATTGTACTGGATAAATAGAAAAGACATAAAAGAAATTCCACAGTCAGCTATTTTAGTTTTAAACTCAGGGGAAAATATTTATATATAAATAGTATTATTATATATTTTAATATAAACATTATATAAATAATTTACACAATATATTTATTGCTTATTAAAGAATTATATTTTCATATTTGTTTTATAATATTAGGCAAAAAAGATAGTTCATTATATATAATAAACTATCTTTTTTATAAACCCATTGTTTTAAATCAAATATTTAATTGATTATATTGCTTAAAATATCATCTAAAATATTATTAGCATTACCATTACTATTTCCATTTTCGTTTTCATTGCTATTATTGTTATTGACACTATTACCATTATTGCTATTTGGGTCATAATCATCAATAGGAGGTTCTTCCATATTATTGTCTGTTGAACCATCTATAGAATCGTCCCCAAAAGGGGGCAAACCACCGTCTTCTAAAGGATCATAATATTCTTTTGGAACCTCATATGCGTAATCAGCTGGTACACGCCCACCATGTGCTGATGGATCATATGGTATTGGTCTTTGGATAAAGACTCTAGGTTCTACCTCCCATGGAGGAGTATGCTCAGTAGCAATTTTTCCAGTTGGAACATGTATATCTACTTGTACATGGGTAGTACAATATTCAGTTGGTTCAGTTCCTTTAATAAACATTTCACTTTGAATCCTACTTCCTCTTGGATCTAAGGAACAGAATTCTGTTGGCAATTTACCAGAAACATTACATATACTTTTTCTTATAATATTATCTGATGCTGGAAATTGTTTAGGTTCAAAATCTTCATGTATACGTTGCATAATTTTTTTCCAAAGAGTTCCTGCCATCCTAGCACCACCGCCAGGTAATTTATCTGGTGTATCATAACCTACCCAAGTGGCAGCAGTATAGTAAGGAGTATATCCTACAAACCAAGCATCTTTTTGGTTGTTTGTTGTACCAGTTTTACCCGCCACAGGTATTTGACGGTTGTCTAATCTTGCAGATGTACCAGTTCCTGATGTCACTACATTTTGCAGCATATCTGTCATAACATAAGCCACATCTGGAGATACTACTTGATTTTTATTAGGTATATTTTCTATGATAATATTTCCACTACTATCTCTTATTTCAGTAATAGTTGTTGGTTTAATATATACACCTTGATTTCCTAAAGTTGCAAATGCAGTAGCCATTTCTAAAGGAGATACACCATGGGTCATTCCTCCTAAGGCAGTTGAATAAGTTGCATCTGAGAATTTCTTGCCATTTGAAGAAACATATGGATTTTCTGGTCTTACAACAGTGGATATGCCTAATTTTTCCATATAATCAAACATGATATTAAAACTAGCATTATCGTTATTATTAGATAGCATATTAGCCATTACTACAGCACCTATATTACTAGAATGTCTAAGGGCTTCTCTTACTGTTATTAGGCCCCTATATCTATGGTCATAGTTATTTGGATATAAGTTAGAAGGATTACCCCTATCAAAATATACAGGAATATCATCTATTATAGATGCAGCAGTAAAACCAAGATCAATAGCGGGTGTATAAACAGCTATTGGTTTAATAGCAGAACCAGGCTGTCTTGGATTTAAAGCCCTATTATATATTTTACGGCCTTTTATATTACGACCACCTACAATACCTCTGATTTTACCAGTTTCCTGTTCTATTATAACCATTGCTGATTGTGGTTGAACATTACCATCTTCACCTACTATTAGCAGTGGTCTTCCTTGTAAATCAGTAAAATTATTTTGGTTTTCATATTCTTCGTCTAATATTTTCTGTATTCTTGCATCCATAGTACTATATATTCTTAGACCACCAGAATACAACATTTCATTGGCCTTTTCTTTTGAATGTCCATGTTTAACTAAAAGGTCTATAACTTCGTCTTTTACTAAATCTCCAAAATATGAGGATCTTTCTTCCTGTGCAAATCTATTTGGCTTTAATTGAGATAGAATATCTTCATTCAATGCATCCTCATATTCTTGTTCAGTAATTTTACCTAATCTTTTCATATTATTTAATACCAATTTTTGTCTTGTTTTGTAATTATCATTATAAACTATGGTATATATAAGATCTCTATCATCTAAAATAATATGTTTTTCTTCATCAACTTGATCTTTTTCAAGAGTGCTCATTGGTGAATATCTACTAGGATTTCTAGCAATTCCTGCAATAAGAGCTGCCTCTCCTATAGTTAATTCTGATACATCCTTTGAAAAATAAACATGGGCAGCTGCCTGTACACCATAGGCACCACTACCTAGATTAATAGTATTTAGATAGGCTTCCAATATTTGTTCCTTTGAAAGCTGTTTTTCTAACTGTATAGCATAATACATATCTCTAATTTTTCTAGTATAGGTTTGTTCATGAGTCAAGTATAGATTTTTAGCTAATTGCTGTGAAATTGTACTGGCACCTTGACGAGAGCCTGTACGAAAGTTTGTCCATGCGGCACCAAAAATTCTTTTTATATCTAAACCATTGTGATCAAAAAAACGTTCATCTTCAATTGCAATAAAAGCATCTATCAAGTGATCAGGTAATTGTGAATAATCTACAACTGCTCTATACCCAGCAGTTTGAACCTTTTCAATAATTTCTCCATCAGAATCTAATATAAAAGAACTTTCATCTAATAAATCATAAATATTTGAAGCATCAATGGGTGGCATATCTTTAATAATACCTACTACAAGTCCTACTGCAGTGCCAGCAGCAGCAAAACCAATTAAAAATATAAAAATCACAAAAAATAATAAGAATTTCTTAAACCTACTTTTCTGTCCTTTTTTCTTTTTATTATTACTCTGTCTTTCAGGTGTCTTATTTTGTGACATATATATTCCTCCATCCACAAAAAAAAGTATTATATTGTTTGGAAATTTTATTTATGAAACTTTTATTAAATATATAACATATATTTAATATTATAGACATTATAACATAAAATATATTGACTATGTAAGTATTCAAAGAATTATAAGATAATCAAGAGTGAAATTTAATAATTTATAAGGAATTGCAAGATATAAGGGGGAGAGGATTTCTTTGTATAATAAAAAAAAGAGTAAAATTAATAAACATAGAGTATTTATTATCATCGTCTTTGTTTTAATGATTGTAAATATAATTTTTATATATTTTAATAAAAAATTGACACCTATAATTCAGGCAATTGGTGAATATAGAGCTCAAGATATTATAACAAATATAATAAGTGAATCAGTAAATGAAGTAATAAAAGAAGGAATAGTATATGAAGATTTAATAAATATAGAAAAGGATAGGGATGGAAATATTATATTAATACAGGCAGATACTGCAATGTTAAATTTAATTTCATCCAATGTAACATCTATTATACAAGAAAGATTGGAAGAAATTGAAGATAAAAAAGAATATATCCCCTTGGGGAATATTACTAATAGCCAAATTCTTGCGCAATATGGTCCTAAATTTAGATTGCGTATGACACCTATTGGTAGTGTAAAGATAAAATTTGGTAATGAGTTTAAACAATCGGGAATAAATCAAGTGAGACATAGTATTTTTTTGGTTATAAATACCAAGGTTAAAGTTATAGTACCTTTTAATTCTAATGATGTGGAAATTAGTTCAAATATGCCATTGACAGAGGTTATTATTGTCGGAAAGGTGCCTACACATTATTTTAATATTTTCGGAGATGATATGCATAATATTATGCCACTGTATTGGAAATAAATACATTAATAACTAGTTTTCTATTGTATTATTCATGTGAATTTATATAATATAGTGTATATAAGAGAAATGACAGATGATATAGAGGTGAAAATATGAGTATAGAAACACAAGAAAATATTGAAATTAGAGCCATATTAGTAGGATTAAATACCAAGGATAGATTTCAAAATACCACGTTAGAAGAATCTATGGAAGAATTATCAGAGTTAGCAGAGGCAGCAGGTGTGGAAGTCATAGCCATGGTATTACAAAATAGATTTAGTGTTCATCCTGCATATTTTATTGGTAGAGGTAAAGTGGAAGAAATAGCTGAATTATGTGAGGTTCAAGAAATAAATTTAGTTATATTTAATGATGAATTATCCGGAGCACAAATAAGAAATTTAGAGGAAATATTAAAGGTAAGTGTTATTGATCGTACTACTTTAATTTTAGATATATTTGCAAGACGTGCTCGGACTAAGGAAGGAAAATTACAGGTTGAATTAGCCCAATTAACATATAGATTACCAAGACTAGTAGGATTAGGTAAAGAACTATCTCGTCAAGCAGGAGGTATTGGTACTAGAGGTCCTGGAGAAATGCAATTAGAGACAGATAGAAGACATATTTTAAGACGTATTGATGATATAAAGAAACAATTAATAGAAGTAAGAAAAAACAGAGAAATTCAACGTAGTCAAAGATTAAGATCCGATTTGCCAATAGTTGCTCTTGTTGGATATACCAATGCAGGTAAATCTACATTAATGAATGCTTTATTAAGTTTGTCAGAAGATTATGATGAAAAACTTGAAGTTTATACAGAAAATAAATTATTTGCTACTTTAGATACTTCTCTGAGAAAAATTGTACTATCAAATAATTTTACATTTTTATTAACTGATACTGTAGGTTTTGTAAGTGATTTACCACATAATTTAATAGATGCTTTTAAATCAACATTAGAAGAAGTGAAGTATGCAGATTTATTATTACATGTAATAGATTCATCAAATAGAAAATATGATTTACAAATGGATACTACTTTAAAAGTTTTACAAGAATTAGAGATAGATAATAAAAAAACAATTAATGTTTTTAATAAATGTGATTTAATAGAAGATACTTCAATGATTTCTAAAGACGAATATTCAGTATTTATTTCAGCTAAAAAAATGATGAATATAGATAAGCTATTAGATAAAATTCAAAAAAATATAGGTAGAGAGATAATTAATATTACATTAAATATACCATATAAAGATGGATATATTGTATCAGAAGCTCATGAAGATGGTAATGTAAAAACACTGGAATATGATGAAGAAGGGATAATTATAAATATGGAAATAGACAAAAATTATTATAGTAAATACAAAAAATTTGAATCAGAATAAAACTTATCATTAATCAGTGAAGAAATATTCTGAATAATCGTTGTATTTTTTAAGGTTTTAGTGTATTATAATTATAAGAACTATTAGAATCATAAGAATAATTAAGGGAGGTTTTAGCCATGATTTTTAGAAATTGTGCTGGAGGAGTAGTTTTCTATGCAAATCAAGTATTTCTCTTAAAAAATGAAAAAAATGAATGGGTTTTACCTAAAGGAAAAATTCGTGATGGTTTATCTCCTCATGATGCAGCATTAAAACGTGTAAAGATAGAAACAGGTGTAGATGCTGAAATTTTATCTAATGCAGGAGAAACGTGTTACGAATTTTTTTCTATTTCACGTAAACAACCTGTTTGTAATCAAATTACATGGTTTATAATGCATACTAGAAGTAAGGATTTTAAAGCCAACAAAGAAATTGGTTTCAAAGATGGAGGGTTTTTCCCTATAGATGTAGCTATGGATATGATTACTTATAGTCAAGATAAATCACTTGTGAATCTATCATATAAAAAATATAAAGAGATTATGCGTGAAAAAAGAGAGGAGAAGGCAGTATAGATGGAATAAAAATACTCAATTGATACTGATGATATAATACTTCCAAATTAGATAATTCAATTAAATTATCAACTTGGAGGTATTTTTTATCTGAAAAAATATGTAATATATGTTATAATAATATATTAAAGATTATATTAAAAGGAATGAGTCAGTATGATAAATGAGTATCGGACTGTATATCAAGAGGCTTATGACGAAATAATTATTGAGAAATCTAGATTTATAGGCTATGTTAAGCCAATAACATCTGAAGAAGAGGCCATAGAGTTTATAGAAAAAATCAAAACTAAACATAAGGATGCCACTCATAATGTTCCAGCATATGTAATAGGAAAAAATAATGAGATACAGCGTTATAGTGATGATGGAGAACCTACAGGTACTGCAGGAATTCCTGTGTTAGAAGTTATAAAAAAAGAAAATTTAAATAATGTTGCCATAGTGGTAACTAGATATTTTGGTGGCATAAAATTAGGTGTAGGTGGTCTTGTCAGAGCTTATACAAAAGGTGCTAGAATTGCATTGGATGCTGGGAAAATAATTACAAAAATTTTATATAAAGAAGTTATAGTAAAAGTAGATTATACACTTTTAGGCAAATTACAAAATGATATATTACAAGCAGGCTACATATTAAAGGGAATAGAATATCATGAGATTGTAGAGTTTTCTGTATATGTAAAAATAGATGATGTAGAAAAATTTAGAAGCCATATTATAGAATGGACAAATGCAAGATGTGAAATAATAGAAAAAGAGAATATATACCTAACTGAATTAGATGGCAAGATTATTTATGATTAAAATATAATAATTTATAAAATAAAAAAAGATTGGGGATACGAATATGGATAGTTATAATAAATTAAAAGAAGAAATGTTAAATAAAAAGGTTTGGGCTGTTGTAGGAGTTACATCAAATCAAGATAAATTTGGATATAAAATATATAAGAAATTAAAAAAACATGGATATATAGTATATGGAATTAATCCTAAATATGAAGAAGTTGATGGAGATAAAATTTATAAAACCATTAAAGATTTACCTGAAAAACCAGATTGTGTAAATATGGTGGTAGCTCCTAATATAGGAATTAAAATGCTAAAAGATATTAGGGATATGGGAATAGAGTATATCTGGTTTCAACCTGGAACTTTTAATGAAGAGGTTATTGATACTGCAGAAAAATATAATTTTAAAATGGTATATTACGACTGTGTATTAGTAGAATTAGGAGAATAGAATAATATTTTTTTATTCTATTCTCCTTTATATTTTTGAAGATTTATAAGCTTTAAAAATTCTAGTATAGAAATAATAAGATAGTGTAATTATTGTTTAAAATGTATGAACTCTAAATATATAGCTATATATATTTTAGATTATTTATCAGAAGATTTTTTTGATTTATAAAAAATCTCATGTATGCCCATAAAAATTAAAAAAATACCATATGATTTTTTTAGCAAATTTGATGAGATTTGGGAAGTTAATTTTGAACCAATCCATGCACCAATTAATCCAAAGGTGATTATAGGTATACTGAGTTTAAATAATATATTTTTATTTTTTATATGAATTATTAAAGCTATTATAGCAACAGGGATAAAGGATAATAAGTTAATACCTTGTAGTGTTTGCTGATTGTAATCAGTAATAAAACTTAATCCAGGAATTAAAATAGTACCCCCACCTATACCCATACCACCTATAATACCTGTTAATAGACCTAATATAAAAATCAACATTAAAAGATCATCCTTAAGGCAGCTAAAATCATAAATATTCCAAAAATTTGATGTAGATATTTATCAGGAAAAGAATTTAATATTTTGGAACCAAAATAACTTCCAATTACACTACCTAATATTACATTTAAAGTAGTATTTATTACAATGAATTCATTATTATAATATATGAAACTACTAATTATTGTAAAAGGCAAAATGATGGAAATAGCAGTTGCTTGGGCTTTGTGTTGAGGAACATTAAAAAATGAATTCAATGCTGGTACAATAATGCTACCTCCTCCTGCACCAAATAAACCATTTATAAATCCAGCTATAAGTCCCAATAAAATTAACTTTATATTAAATATATTTTTCATTTTATTGCCTCCAATAAAGTATAATACAAAATAAATGATAAGTTTAATTTAACCATATAAAAATAAAGTATTCATTCCTATATATTTACTTATATATAAAATAAGCATATAATTTAATATAATATAGTTATTCATAGGAAGGAGATATTTAAAATTGAAAGATATAATAGATAAAAAAGTTGAATATATAGTAAATTGGTTACGGGAACAAGTGAAAAATACAAAAACAAATGGTTTATTAGTAGGTGTTTCAGGTGGAATTGATTCAGCTCTAGTGGCTTATTTAATCAAAGCTGCATGCCCTAATAATTCTATGGGAGTCATATTGCCAATAAATAGTAGTGAAGATGATGTAAAAGATGCAAAAATAGTTGTAAAAGAATGTGGTATTTCATCTATAACGATCGATTTAACGGAACAACATAATATGATTTTAAAGAAAGTTATAAAAGAACTTAAAGAGAAAAATAAATTTGATGATGATAATCTTAGAAATATGGATGCAAATCTTAGAGCAAGACTTAGAATGAGCACACTTTATGCAATAGCAAATAATTTGAATTATTTAGTAGTGGGTACTGATAATGCTTCAGAAATATATACTGGTTATTTTACAAAACATGGTGATGGTGCTGCAGATATATTACCTATTGGTTCATTAAAAAAATATGAAGTCTATGAATGGGCAAAACATCTAGATATTAGTAGGAGAGTTATTGAAAAAGTGCCATCAGCAGGATTATGGGAAGGACAAACTGATGAAGAAGAAATGGGTGTATCTTATAAAAGTATTGATGATTATTTAGATGGAAAGCCTATAGATGAAAAAGATGAAAAAATTATTAAAAATCTTTATGAAATATCTAAACACAAAAGGGAAAGGCCTCCAATTCCAAATATAAATATATAAAGTAAAAATTAAATTTGATAATATAAATTTGTATTATAAAATAATAACAATAAAAATTTTATTTGGGGAGTGATTTCATCTGATTATATTAGATAGATTTGAAGGTGAAATAGCTATATTAGAGATAAATGGTAATTTTATAAAAATTTCCGTTGATAAGATATCACCTCTAGCAAAGGAAGGAGATGTATTAGTTTTAGAAGGAGATAAATATATACCAGATAAATCTAATACTGAAAAAAGAAAAAGAGAATTAGAAGATAAATTTTCAGATTTATGGGAGGAATAAATTAAAAATATTCCTCCTACTAACAAATAAATTTAAAAGGGGATGAAATATAATGAAAGTTGTTGTAGAGAGTTTTACTATGGATCATACAAAGGTTAAAGCTCCCTTTGTTAGAAAATGTGGACATATAAATACACCTAAAGGTGATGTGATAACAAAATTTGATTTAAGATTTACACAACCTAATGAACAAGCTATTCCAACTGCTTCTATACATGCCATAGAGCATCTTATGGCAGGTTATATGAGAGAGGAGTTAGAAGATGTAATTGATATTTCACCTATGGGATGTAGGACAGGATTTTATCTTATTAGATTAGGAGATACTACAGAAGAGACAGTAGCTAAAGCTCTTATAAACACATTGAAAAAGATTCTTAATTCCACCGAAGTTCCTGCAGCTAATCCAGTACAATGCGGTAATTATAGAGATTTGTCATTATTTGGTGCAAAAGAATATGCTAAAGATGTTCTTGCAAAATTAGAAAAGAAATATTCATAGATTTGGATTAAATAATTAATTTCTTCAAAAAAAGAAGGAATTTTAAGAATAATGTAGAATGATAGTTATTTAATGAATAAAATAGAACATAATAAAAAATAGGCGGTGGAATTTGTGATAAAACTTAAGAGAAGAAAGAGAACATTGTTCTTGGGAACAATGGCTTTTATGATGTTAACTACTTCTGTTGTATCAGCTCAATCTGATTATGCTACAGTAATTGCTAAAAAAGCCATAGTTAGATCTTCATCTGATTTTAATGCAAAAACAATAAAAACCTTTGACATTGGAACTAAAGTGTCAATAACAGATCAAAACGGAGATTGGTTCAGAGTAAATTCTGAAAAGAATGATTTGGATGGTTGGATGTATAAGGATACTTTAATATTAAATAATGAAAAAGATAATATATTAAGAAAAGGTATTGTTAATGCTACCAATTTAAATATTCGAAGTTTACCAACTACTGAATCTAAAATAATTACTAGTTTACCAAATGGAAGTGCTGTAAATATATTAAAAAAAGAAGATGATTGGTATCATGTGCAACTAAGTGATGGTGTTAAGGCTTTTGGACATGCTGATTATATAGAAGTTATACCTAACTATCCATTAGGTAAAACTTTAGAAGATGAAAATCATATAATGTCCAAGCCAGATGTTAAGTCCCAGATTGTAACTACTTTAAAAAAGAATAAAGATGTATATATAAAAGGTTATGATACAGGTTGGTATAATGTGGTAACTAAGGATTTTAAAGAAGGCTGGATAGACAGTAGTATAGTTGAAGTTGTAATCAGCACATCTGACTCGGCAAGTCGTTCAGGAATGAGAAACTCTGAATTAAGCAATATAAAAGAAGTTGCTAGTCAATATTTAGGAAAACCGTATAATTATGGTAGTGCAGGTCCAAATAGTTTTGACTGTTCAGGATTTGTATATTATGTTCTAAATACTCATTATAAAGATTATTTAAATTCTAAAAACATAAATCTTCCTAGAACATCTAGGGGTATGGCTACAGTGGGAACGCCTGTTTCTAGAAGTCAGTTACAGGTGGGAGATTTAGTATTCTTTAATAATGGTAGTAGTAAAAGAATAAATCATGTGGGGATATATATAGGAGATAATAATTTTATACATGCTTCTTCCGGCTCTAAAAAAGCAGTAATAATATCTTCATTAAATCTAAGTAATTATAACAGAAGATATCATACTGCAGTTAGATTATAAAAAAATATATTGTAAATAAAAAACAAGTTTGATAATAATTATCAAACTTGTTTTTTATTTATTCATCCATACTATTTAAATAGCCTAATACTTTTTTAACATAATTTTGTGTTTCAGTAAAAGGTGGTATTCCACCATAACGATCAACGTTTCTAGGCCCTGCATTATATGCAGCTAGAGCTAGATTTAAATTATTATTATATTTGTCTAAAAGTTCACGAATGTATTTAGTACCACCATTAATATTATCTTCAGGATTCCAAACATTTTTTACATTTAAGTACCTGGCTGTTTCAGGCATTAATTGCATTAAACCTTGGGCACCAGCATGTGATAATGCTCTAGGATTAAAATTTGATTCTACTTTTATAATTGATTTAATAAGTGTAGGAGAAACATTATATTTTCTTGCAGCATTGTTAATATATATGTCAAAGTCATTAGTAAAATCCTTGTTATCCCAATTATATATTTCATTATTTAGAATTTCAGAAAAAGATTGGGTATTATCATCATAATTTTTTACTTTAGTTAATGGAATAGGAATACGGCTTTGTATTTCATTAATTTTATTAAAATATATTTGATTAATAATATCTTTCATAATAATATCAACTCCAAATAAGGAATAATTTTGCTTACAACTATTATATATATAATAAGACAAGTATTCAACTAAAATTATGATAATTGGAGGGAATGTTAATGAGAAAAAGGCGTATTAAAAGAAATAGAAAAATGAGACGATATCAATATTCAATAATAATTTTATTTTTTGTAATTATTCCACTAATGGCAGTTTTTATTGGATCAGAAATTACAGAAAAAATAATGGTACCTGTTTTCTATTCTGATACTATGGATGAAGATGAGCTTAGAAATATTATAAATAAGAACATTGATAATGATGAAGTAGATAAGGAATCAGGAGAAGATGAAGAATTGTCTTATAAAATAGAGTTAGATGGAAAAGAAATTAGTGAAAATGATGATATGATAGAAGAAGACCTAAATTCTTTTTCAATGTATTTAATACAAGTAGCCAGTGTGTCAAGTATTGAAAATGCAGAAGATTTTGCTAAAAAATTAAGCGAAAGGGAATTATCACATTTAATTTCTAAAATAGATAATAGTTATAAAGTGTATGCATGTGGGTCTAATAATAGAGAATTAATAGAATCAGAACTTGATAATATAAGAGACATTTATCCAGATGCATATATAAAAGAAGTAAATGTTAAATTTAAAAAATTTAAATATCCTAAATCTCAAGAGAAGATTTCAGGTAAAATTATTGATTCCATAAATGATTTATTAATTTTAAATAAAAAACAATCAGAAACATGGTATACTTTTGTAAAAAAAGAAGGTAAAATGGATTTGTATGTAGAATTACTTTTAGAAGAAATGGAAATAGTTAAAAAATTATCAAACCTTATTAATGAGAATCATATTGCACCTGACTTTATATCAAAAAAAGATATGCAGATAATTTTAGATGAAAGAAAAGAAAACAATGAAATAGCCATGGAATTACTTAAGGAGAAAAAGGATTTATACAAGGTACATAATTTGTATTTAGAAAATACTTTTAAACTTATTGAAATTTTAAAATAAAAATCTGGAGGTGATTAGATGACTTTGAGAGAAATACAGGAATTGTTGGATGCAGAAATTTTATGTGGATGGGAATTTTTAGACAAAAAGATTGAATCAGTTTTTGCATCAGATCTCATGAGTGATGTCCTAGCATTTGCAAATGAAAAAACCTTACTTTTAACAGGATTAGTCAATGCTCACACCATTAGAACAGCAGAGATGTTAGATATTTCAGCCATAGTTTTTGTTCGAGGTAAAAAACCTGATGAAGAGACATTGGAATTAGCTAAGGAAAATAAAATGGTTATTATGTCTACTAAACATATTATGTATGTAAGTTCTGGTATCTTATATACTAATAATCTTAAAGGAGCTTCCTTACCGAAAAAGTAAAGTTAATATGGAGGATGTGAGGAAAATTAAAGTTAAGTATATGGTAGAAAAAGACGATTTTATGCGAGCTGGCCAGGCATCAAGTAATATAAAAAAAATATTAAAAAAACTGGGTTTAGATTCTCAAATTTTGCGGAGAGTTGCCATAGCCACATACGAAGCTGAGATGAATATTATAATACATTCTGAAGGTGGTTTTATAGAATTAGAAATACATCCTGACAAGATTAGAATAAATGTAGAGGATAATGGACCTGGCATTAAAGATATTGATCTAGCTATGAAGGCAGGCTACTCTACTGCACCAAATAAGATAAGAGAATTGGGATTTGGTGCGGGAATGGGTTTACCAAATATTAAAAGATGTTGTGATGAATTCAATATAAAATCTTCCCTTGGAGAGTATACAAGATTAGAACTTCTAATTTATAATAAATAATATGATTTATTTATAGGAGGGGATAATATGCTTACAGTAGAAGAATTATCTAACAAATTATCATTAGAAAAGATATCAGGTTTAGAAAATATGGATAATGTAATAAGTGGGGTATATATAGGGGATTTACTAAGTTGGGTAATGGCAAATATAAAACCTGGTAACATATGGATTACAATTCAAACAAATATTAATGTTGTTGCTGTAGCTGTATTAGGAGAAGCTGCATGTATTATTATAGCAGAGGATGCGGAAATAGATGAGTCCACAATAATGAAGTCAAATGAAGAAGGTATTCCTATTTTACGAAGCTCTTTAAGTGCATATGAATTAGCCATTGAAATAAATAAAGTTTCAAATGGGAGCATATAACAAATGAAATTAGCTATAGATTTACATATTCACAGTGGTCTATCGCCATGCGCTGATGATGATATGACTCCTAATAATATTCTACGTATGGCAAAGATTAAAGATTTAGATGTTATTGCCATTACTGATCATAATTCAACTAGAAATTTAAAGAGTTTTTTAAAGGTTGCTAAGAAACATAATATAATCTGTATACCTGGTGTAGAGGTAAATACAAAGGAAGAAGTACATTTATTAGCATTATTTAAAGATATTGATGCATCAAATAAATTCCAACATGTATTAGATGATACATTGCCTAAGATTAAAAATAATAGTAGGATTTTTGGCCATCAATATATTTATGATGAGAATGATAATATTATAGAAGAGTATGAAAATATGCTTTTAAATGCAATTAATTTACCTCTTAGAGAAACCATAGACGAAATACTAAAGTTAGATGGAATTCCAATTCCTGCACATGTGGATCGCAAGAGTTTTAGTATTATTTCTAACCTAGGCTTTATTGCACCAGAGTTACCAATAGATATTATTGAATTAAGTAAAAACTGTAAATATGATGATTTAATTACAAAATATCCTTACTTAAAAAAATACAATATAATTAAAAGCTCTGATGCTCATTCACTAGGTAATATAATGGAGAGAGAGTTTTTCATTGATGTAAAAAATAAAAATACAGATGAAACTTTAAAATCTATTAAAAATTAAAATAAAACTTTATGAAACATAAGGTTTTATTTTTTTAAATAAAATTCATATTGGAGGAATAAAATTGAAAGAATTAGCTCTACATATATTGGATATAGCACAAAATTCAGTAAGAGCAAAAGCTAAAATTATAGAAATAAATATCTGGGAAGATATAACAGTAAATTTATTTAAAATAGAAATAAAAGATGATGGTATAGGTATGGATGAAGAGACATTAAAGATAGTAGACAATCCTTTTTATA
>JAAYNB010000097.1 GCA_012521085.1 Clostridiales bacterium
ATTTTTGGTGGAATTGCACTGGCAACAGCTCCAGCACCAGCTTTGTCCATAGTTAAAGAATTTGATGCAGATGGTCCCGTAACTAGGACTTTAATCCCTATGGCAGCCCTTGATGATATAGTTGCTATTTTTGTATTTTTCAGCATCACTTCTTTCATTACTGCTACAAATGCTGGAAAATCTACACCATTATATGTAACTTTGGCTTTGATGATATTATTACCAATTGCCATTGGAGTAGTAATGGGATTAGTGGGAGGAGTTATCCTAAAAAAAGAGAGTTCAAAAATTACAACTTTAATGACCACTATTGTATTAATATTATTGGTTTCAGGAGTAGGATTTACAGTTAATAATCTGATTTTAACAGAACCTGTATTGAATTTTATGTTAATAGGTATGGCTTTTTCAGCTACTTTTACCAATATGGTATCTGAAGAAAGACTATCAGAAATAACAAGTGCTTTTAATCCAATTCTAGAACTTGCTTTAATGACTGTTATCTTAAATCTTGGAGCTCCTCTTGATTACAAATTAGTTTTAGGAGCAGGTATATTTACAGCATTATATATTATATTAAGAGGAATAGGCAAATATTCAGGTGCATTCTTAGGAGCAAAAATGACTGGTTTACCTAAAACTGTAGAGAGGTATTTAGGACTTACATTATTACCTCATTCTGGTGTTTCACTAGTTTTTACAGGTATTGCGGCTACTTTATTAAGTTCCTTTGATCCTAATTCTGCCATTATACTTCAGGGAACAATTGCAGTAGCTGCTGTAATAAATGAAATTATAGCAGTTATTATTGCTAAAAAGGCATTTGAGTGGGCTGGAGAATTAGATCAGCAGACAGCAATAAATGTTTCAGGAGATTTAAGTATAAATTAAAACAATCAAAAAATATAAGGTTCCTAAATCAGGAACCTTATATTTTTATATTATTTATTTTATTCCTTTTAACAAATCTTCTGTAGATAGAACATTCTTTGGAATACAAGCTCTAACTGTCATTTTAGGGTCTACTACTTGGGATATTCGTAAATCCATTGTTAGACTTGCTAGCATATATGCATCTTCCCATTCAAAGTTTAAACCATTTTTTAAGAAGTTAACTGCTTCAGATGAGGCTTCATAGATGGCATCATCAACAGTATCTCCAGAAGCGTTTACCATAATATAATCTTCTGTTTCAACTAAAGGCCATTTAATAGTTTTATTTTTAATTAGATCTACTTCCAATGTAACTTTTCCTGGTATCTCCAGACCTGTAAAGCAGATTTCTCCATCCCCCATTATAGCATGACAATCACCTAATGCTAATAATGCTCCTTCCTGATGAACTGGGAAGTAAAGAGTGGAACCAGCTTTAATATCTGTAGTATCCATGTTACCTCCATGTTTCCATGGTGTTGCAGTAGGCCATTCTCCATCTTCTTTCGTTGGTGCTACTCCTATTACACCTACCATGGGTGAAATAGGTATCTTGATTCCATGAAATATTGCATGACCATCTTCAATAGGTAAAATTCTAACTTTAGTTTGAGTAGCTTGGTCTCCAAGTACACCTTCATTTGGGAAGGTCATTGTTACGCCTTTATCTTCTACTTCTATATCGATAATTTTTACCTTCAATATATCCCCTGGCTCTGCACCTTCCACATAGATTGGACCAGTTGCAGGGTTTAGACAATCATAATCTAATTTGCTCATGGGCATATCTTCATCTTGAACTTGTTGGAAGAAACAATCATTTGTTTCAACAATGAATCTCTCATTAGGCTTAACCTTATCCCTATACTCCATTTCATGAGTAAATTTGTATATAACTTTGTCCCCTTTAATAACTTTCACAGAATCATCTCCTTTTTATATATTGTTATTTGTCTAACATTAATTTTACCAGAATTACCAAATAAGTTCAAGAATATTAAATCAATTCAGTCCGTTTTAAGGCTAGGATTGAAATTTTATAAGTTTTAATAAATATTAAATATGGAAATACTAAAAAACACATAATATTTTAATAAAAATATCTAATATTCATGAAAATTTATATATTTGACAAAATTATTGTATCAATATATACTGATTAATAGTAGAGATAAATATGGGGAGATCATAAATGGTCTGAGAGGAAGATAGTGAAGCTTCGACCCACTGACCTGATGTGGATAATGCCACCGTAGGGATCATATTTGTGTTTGTAACCATATCATATACAAGTATGATATGGTTTTTGTTTTTATTTGGAATATTATAGAGATCATAAAATATACTGGAGGTGATAAAATTAAAGACTATCAAAAAGAAATTATACTACCAACATGTGTTATTTTTATATTAATTCTATTATGGGAAGGATTTGTACATTTAGCTAATATTCCTCTCTACGTATTACCTGCTCCCTCTAGAGTGATAATGACTTTTTTACAAGAGTTTCCTATTTTATATGATCATGCTCTCATTACCTTATGGGAGACTTTTGTAGGGATTATTATTGCTACAGTTTTAGCCATTTTACTGGCAATTGTTATGGATGCCTTTAATCTTTTTAGGATGGCAATTTATCCTATTTTAGTAGTTAGTCAAACGGTTCCAATAATTATTTTAGCACCTTTGTTTATCATATATCTGGGATTTGGAATGGCTCCAAAGATTTTGACAGTAGTACTAATGTGTTTTTTTCCTATTACTATTAGTTTTGCCGATGGTATGGCTCAGATTGATAATAACCAAATTAATTTAGTTCGATCTTTTGGCGCAAAATGGTATCAAGTATATAGCATTGTAAAGATTCCAGGGGCTATGATATCTTTATTTTCTGGATTGCGAGTTGCAGCTACATATAGTGTAACTGGAGCAGTAGTAGGGGAATGGTTGTCTTCTAATAAAGGATTAGGTTATTATATGCTACGAGCAAAAAATGGTTTTATGATGGACAAGGTTTTTGCTTGTATTTTAGCCATAGTGTTCTTAAGTTTATTTATGAATGGCATAGTAAAACTGTTTGAATATTTATTTTTACCACATATGCGAAACCAGAAAAAATATTGATGTAAAAAGGAGAATAAAAATGAAAAAATATATTACTCTATTATTATGTATAATTATGGTCTTTTCTCTTTCTGCTTGTGGTGAGAAAAGTCAAACAGAGGATGAAGGATTGGAGTCAGTAACAGTTATATTAGATTATGTACCTAATACAAACCATACAGGTATTTATGCGGCTTTAGAATTAGGTTATTATAAGGAACTAGGTCTTGATGTGGAGGTTATAGAACCTGCTGATGGTGTAACAGCTACTTTAATTGCAGAAGGTAGGGGAGATTTTGGAATCAGTTATCAAGAGGATGTAATCTATGCTCTTGACAGTGAAGATCCACTACCAATTAAAGCTATTGCTACTATTATCCAACATAATACATCAGGTTTTGCCAGCTATAAGGATAAAAACATATTAGGACCCAAGGATTTTGAAAATAAAGTTTATGCAGGATGGGGAGCACCTTCTGAAGAAGCAGTGATAAAAGCAGTTATGGAAAAAGCAAATGCAGATTTTTCTAAATTAACTATGATAACATCAGATGGTTCCGGATATGCTTTATTAAAGGATAAAGTTGATATTATGTGGTTTTTCTGGGCTTGGGATGGAATTGCTTCTGAGTTAGCTGGTATTCCTGTTAATTATATTGAATTAAGGGAATTGGATCCTAGATTAGATTATTATACCCCTGTTATTATTACAAACAATAATATAATAGAAAATAATCCAGAATTAGCTAGAAAGTTTATAAAAGCAACTACCAAAGGATATGAATATGCTATAAAAAATCCAACAAAGGCAGCTGAGATAATTCATAAATATGCACCAGAATATGATATAGAAATGCTTACTAAATCTCAGGAATATTTGGCAGAGAAGTATAGTGAAGAAGTGGATAACTGGGGTATAATGAAGGATGAAATATGGCAAAATTATATGGAATTTATGAGGGAATATGAATTAATAAGAAGAGAGATTAAACCTGAGGAGTGTTATACTAATATGTTTTTATTGGAGGAGTAGAAATGAAACTTAGAATAAAAAATCTATACTCTTCTTATCATGGAAGTTTAATTTTAGAAAATATTAATTTATCTGTGAAAGATAGAGAATTTGTAACAATTTTAGGACCATCTGGCTCAGGAAAATCTACTTTACTCAATATTCTTGCAGGTGTTCTTCCACCAGATAAAGGATATATTTTTGTAGAAGATGTAGAGATTAAAGGTCTTTCAAAAAATTTTGCCTATATGCCTCAACAGGATTTGCTCATGCCTTGGAAAACCATTTTGGAAAATGTGATTTTATATGGCACTATTAATAATGACAAAAAATCAGCTAAAGAGAGAGCTCTCAACAGTTTTGAACGTTTTGGCCTAAAGGGATATGAAAACCGCTATCCAAGAGAACTTTCTGGTGGTATGCGACAACGTGCTGCATTTTTACGAACAGCATTATGTGGGGCAGATATTATGCTTTTAGATGAGCCATTTGCTGCACTGGATGTAATCACAAGGGGACAGATGCAAGACTGGCTTAAAGGACTTAGACAGGAGTTAAATAGAACTACTATTTTAGTAACCCATGATATTGATGAGGCCATATATCTTTCTGATAGAATTTTAATCCTAACAGGAAAACCTGCTAGCTTTAAAAAGGAGATTGTTATAACTGAAAAAAATCGAAGTAGAGAATGGTTGTTTGCACAGACAGAATTGCACAATGAAATCTATAAATATTTAAAAGATGGGGATATGGAAATATGTTAATAGATGGTCATTTACATCTAACTCAGAAAGATATTGATAATAATATTTTAGATATTATGGCTATAAATAATATATATGGTTTAGTTGTTGGCACCAATCCTGTTGAATGGAGATGGCTACAGGAAATAGCTAATAAAAATGAGCATATTTTGCCAACCTATGGTTTACATCCCTGGTATTCGGATAAATACCATTTAGATGAGCTAGTTCCTTATTTGCATAATATCATACTTATGGGAGAAATAGGTATGGATTCCATATGGTGTGATATAGATCTTAAAGAGCAGAAAAAAGTCTTTACAGCACAAATGGATTTGGCAGAGGAGAAAAAATGTCCTGTAATCCTGCATACTAAAGGTCAGGAGAAAGAAATTGCAGAGATAATTCAAGACTATACCATGCCTATTTTAGTTCACTGGTATTCATGTGAAGAATTTTTAGATTTATATATAAAAAGAGATTGCTATTTTACAATAGGACCTGATGTAAGGATTAATAAAGCAGTACAACAGGTGGTAAAAAAAGTACCTCTAAATCGGATTTTTGTAGAAAGTGATGGAATATCTGCCTTAGAATGGGTGAAGGGAAGAAAATTAGAAGCTAGGGAATTACCAATTAATCTTATAGATACTATGAAATATATTTCTATAGAAAAGGGAGTATCATTCATAAAAGTAAAGGAACAAATGATTAAAAATTTAGCTAATTACATGTCAAATTCAATTTAGATTGACTATATTTATAAGGATAAAGTTTATACTGATTTAAAATCAAATGAACTTTATCCTTTTTATACTTATGATAATATATGCTCTTGTAAATATTTTTATTAATTTTTGTGATATTATAAAAATAAGTAGTGGATTTATCAAAAATATTAATAAATCTGATGAATATTTTGGGTTTTTTAATTAATTTGAAAAATAATATAAATATATAAAGAATGAAATAATTAATTTTAAAAAACTTTATAGGAGGTGTCTGTAGAAATATGAAAAATAGAACCTATTTAGCAATAGATTTAAAATCATTTTATGCATCTGTTGAATGTATAGAAAGAGGTTTAGACCCGTTGACTACAAATCTAGTTGTTGCAGATAAAAATAGAACGAACAAAACCATATGTCTTGCAGTATCACCTTCTCTTAGAGCTTATGGTATTTCTGCTCGTGCTAGACTTTTTGAAGTTGTTAAAAAGGTCAAGGAAATAAATGCCCAGAGATTAAATAAAGCAACAAAGGGGGTATTTAATGGCTCCAGTTATAATGACATAGAATTAAAATCCTCTCCAAATCTTTCATTGGATTATATTATAGCTACTCCAAGAATGGCATACTATATAGAATACAGTACTAGAATATATAATATTTATTTAAAATATATTTCATCGGAAGATATACACGTCTATTCCATAGATGAAGTATTTATGGATATTACCAATTATCTAAAGACATATAATATTTCTGCCACTGAATTGGCTACTAAAATACTTTTAGATGTATTAAATACTACAGGTATTACAGCAACAGCTGGTATTGGTACAAATTTATATCTTGCCAAAGTTGCAATGGATATTCAAGCTAAAAAGGTTCCTAAAAATAAGGATGGTGTACAGATTGCTGAATTGGACGAAATGAGTTATCGTAAGTTACTTTGGTCTCATAGGCCCATAACAGATTTTTGGAGAGTAGGTAAAGGATATGCTAAAAAGCTAGAAAAGCAGGGATTATATACTATGGGGGATATAGCAAGATGTTCCATTGGCAAACCTACTGATTATCATAATGAAGATTTATTATATGAAATGTTTGGTATTAATGCAGAGCTACTAATTGATCATGCATGGGGATGGGAACCATGTACCATTGAAGATATAAAAAATTATAGAGCCAGTAGTAAAAGCATTACTTCAGGCCAAGTACTTCAAAGTGGATATAATTATGAGAAGGCAAGATTAGTTGTCTGGGAAATGACAGATTTATTAGCATTAGATTTAGTAGATAAAAGGTTTGTAACTAATCAGATTGTTCTAACGGTGGGATATGATATTGAAAATTTAAAAAACCCTAAAACAAGAAAATTATATGAAGGGGAGATTACCACCGATTCCTATGGGCGAAAAGTTCCAAAACCAGCCCATGGTACTGTAAATCTTCATAGGCATACCTCCTCTACAAAATTGATTAGAGATGGAGTTATGGATTTATTTGATCAAATTGTGGACAAGAACCTTTTAGTAAGAAGGGTTAATATATCAGCCAATAATCTAATAGATGAATTAAATGCTCCTAAAGAAAATAATACTGTGCAACTGGATTTTTTCACAGATTATGAAACTATACAGAAAGAAAAAGATATGGAAGAAGAACTTATAAGAGAAAGAAAATTACAGGAAACCATATTAGAATTAAAGGATAAATTTGGTAAAAATTCAATTTTAAAGGGAAGAAATCTAGAAGAAGGGGCTACTACTACAGATAGAAATAAGCAGATCGGAGGTCATAAAGCATGACGGCAGATGAGTATAATGATATTATTAATCTACCAAGACATGTATCTAAAAAACGCTCTCCAATGCCTATTAGAGATCGTGCAGCACAATTTTCACCCTTTGCAGCATTAACAGGTCATGACACAGCAATAAAAGAAACAGCTAGAATAACAGAAGATAAAATAGAACTTGATTCTTATATAAAAGAAGAATTAAATATAAAATTACAAATACTAATGGATAGACTTAGGGAGAAACCTGAAATAAAAATAACCTATTTCCAACCTGATGATAAAAAGGATGGTGGCAAATATATTACCACAACAGGTGTAGTTAAAAAGATAGATTCATGTGATCAGATGATATATTTGATAGATGGTACAGAAATTATTATGGATGAAATTATAAATATTGAAGGAAAAATATTTGGAATCCATGAATTTTAAGATTATATTTTGTAAACAAGGTAAATATAAGAAATATTGACTATTTTTTAAAATTAGTAGAATAAAATGGCAAAACCTATTTATAAAATATCTATTAAATTATATACTATAGATAAGTAAGATAAGTACAAGATATATATATTAAATTAAAGTAAAGATATAAATATAAGTTATGATTTTTAAAGATTATATAAATAAAACTGTAAAAGGGGATTTATCTATGGATATAAGAAATGATATTAAAAAACAAGACCATATGAGCGTAGCAAATAAAAATGAGCAGTTATTACAATTTATAGTAGACATAAATAATAAATTGAGCACCTTTTCAGAATTTAATGATATATATAATGTGGCTACTAAGTCAATAATGGATTTTTTTGGGGCTAATAGATGTTTTTATTGTGAGATTATTGGTGATACAGTAATTATATGCCATGATTCATATAGAAAAGGATTTACATCTCTTATAGGTACTTATCAATTTAGTAAATACCCAATTTGCATGTCAACTTTACAAAAAAAGGAAATGTTTTTCATAAAAAATATCCATGATACAAATTTATTAGACAAAAATTTAAAATTAAATTTAATAAATAATAATATAATTTCGTGTTTAATTATACCTATAAAGAAGGAAGAAAACATTTCAGGTTTTTTTGTTATAAGCAAATCAAAACCAAATGATTGGGATAATATGAACGTAAAATTATTATCAGTTATGGCTAATCAAATATGGAATGTTTTAGAGATAATTAAACTGAAAAATGGTAGCAGATTAAAAGCAGATTTTTTTTCTTTACTATGTCATGAGCTTAGAAATCCCCTATTAAATTTATCTTTGGGATTAAATTTAATGGATTCTATTGAAGATGATAAAAAAGAACAGGAAAAAATAAGGACAACCCTTAAAAGACAGGTTGATCAATTAACTAGATTAGTGGATGATTTATTTAAAATAATCGTAATAACACAAGATAAGGTTGATTATAAATTTGAAAATTTGGAACTTAATATATTATTAGAGGAAATTGTTCAAGATAGTTATTTATATTTTTCTAGAAAGAAAATAAAATTAGATTTAAAATTACCAGATAAAGAGATTTATATTAAAGGAGATAAATTTAGATTAATACAGGTTATAGAAAATATACTCAACAATGCCTTCAAATTTACTCCTGATAAGGGTAGTGTTTTTGTTGTGCTTAAAAAAGATGATCTTTCCAATAAGGCTATAATATCTATAAAAGATACTGGACGAGGAATTCCATCAAACTTATTGGAAAGTATATTTGAGCTCTATGTACGCGTTGGTAATAATCATGAAAAGAGTTCTGGAGGTTTAGGCATTGGACTATATATAGTAAAAGAAATAATAAAAAAACATAAAGGATCAATAAAGGCATTAAGTGATGGCGATGGTATGGGAACTGAGCTTATTATAGAACTTCCCATAATATAGAAAGGTTATTGCAAAATATAATACAATTAAAAAATAAAGGTTATGTTTAAAAATAAATTTTTATAAAGTCATTATATATAAATTTTGTTAAAATTAATATTCTATATCTACTATTATATTACATTTAACATGGGTAAGCTCTGATTCAACCATTTGTTTGACTTCATGTTTAATAAATTCTTTTGTCTCTTGTTTTAATATTTTATTACCATCAACAACTACATGAAACTCTATTATTTCATCACCATTGTCCCTTTTAAATATGACGAAGTCATGCATGGATCTCACTTTGGGATTTTTCATAATAATATTTTTAATTTTATTTCTCAATTCATATCTTTCTTTAGACTCAGGGGCCAAGGGATCCATATGGATGACTAATGTCATATTATATTTTTTGCCTAATTCTCTTTCGGCTCTATCTATAACATTATGAATAGTAATCACATCAATATTACTAGGAAACTCCACATCAATTGTTGCCATGGTTTTTCCTACTCCATATGTATGTATTACTAAATCATGGGCACCAGTAATATAATCATATGACAGTATATCCTCATAGATGGCCTCAGTAAGTTCCTCTGGAGGTGATTCTCCTATTAATGCACTAATGGTTTCTCGTACTAGAGTATAGCCTGAATAAATAATTAATACTGCAATAATTAATCCAACAAAACCATCTATTGGAAGATTGGTATATCTTCCAACAAAAAGGGATAATACTACAATTGTTGTTGTTAGCACATCACCTAGTGAATCAATTGAAGTGGCTTTTATGCTTGATGAATTGATTTTATCTCCCAATACTCTATTAAAATGACTCATCCAAGCTTTAAAAAGTATGGAAATTGACAATATAATGAGGGAAATATTATCAAATTTTATAGCCTTAGGATTAACTATTCGTTCATAGGAGGATTTAATAAACTCAAATCCTACAAATATTATCATTAAAGCAATGATTAATGTTGCAATGTACTCAGCCCTGGCATGTCCATAAGGATGCTCCTTGTCAGGAGGTATATTGGAAATTTTAAATCCTAATAACATGATTATTGATGAGGCACTATCTGATAGATTATTAAAACCATCAGCTATTACTCCTATAGAAGATATAATTAAACCTATTGTTAATTTAATTATGGCCAGAGTTATATTTATAATCAAACCAACTATACCTGCAAGATATCCTATTCTCAGTCTTATTTCTTTGTTCTCATAGTTTTTTTCACCTTTTGTAGCTAATTTTAGTAAATAATTTGTCAATTTTTTACCTCCGATTTCTTATGTATTTCTATGAATATACACTTTTATAAATTTTACCCATTTTATTTAACTAATGCTTAATTATGAACCCAGTATATAGATTCGTTAAATATAGTTTAGATAATTTATGAATATTATATAGATTAAATTTGGATTGATAATATAGCATATATTGATTAATAAATAACCATCCTAGACTAGTGCAATTATCCGTATTATACTATATATAGTAATAAATTTAAACTATATTTAAATATTATTATAATTTTAAACTTAAAGATATGAGTTACTATATGGTATTTACAAAAGATTTATTAACTAAGTAGGAGGACTTAAATTGCGAATTATTATTTCACCTGCTAAAAAAATGAAGGTTGATAATGACTATTTTGGCCATAGTAGTATGCCTATATTTATAGATGAGACTGAAAAATTATTAGATTATTTAAAAAAATTAAATTATGATGAATTAAAGTCTATATGGAGATGTAGTGATAATATTGCCAAATTAAATTTTAATAGAATTCAAAATATGGATTTATATAATAATTTATCATCAGCAATTTTTTCTTATGAAGGTATACAGTATAAATATATGGTGCCTAATATATTTACATATGATGAATTAGATTATATTGATGAACATTTACGTATTTTATCAGGTTTTTATGGAATATTACGTCCTTTTGATGGAGTTGTACCCCATAGATTAGAAATGCAATCTAAGTTGATAAACTGGAGATACAAAACATTATACGATTTTTGGAAGGATAAGATTGCAAAACAACTTTTTTTAGAAAGTAAATACATCGTAAATCTAGCATCAAAAGAATATAGTGATTGTATTTCAAAATATTTGGGTAAAGATATACAACTGATAAATTGTGTATTTGGCGAAATTACAAATGATAAAATAATTCAAAAAGGTACTTTAGTAAAGATGGCCAGGGGTGAGATGGTAAGATTTATGGCCAAAAATAATATAAAAAATCTCGAAGACATTAAAAAATTTAATGAATTAGGCTATGTCTTTAATAAAAAATTATCCTATGATTATAATTATGTTTTTATAAAAAAGACATGATTAATAAATTCAACCTACGCTATAGCTATAGACATTAAAGAAAGAGGTAAATATAATATATGAAATATAAAATTAAAAGAATAATATATGTTATTTTAGCTTTTATATTTTTTATTATAGGTTTTGTAGGAGTAATATTACCAGTTTTACCTACAACACATTTTTATTATTATCCTCTTTTTTCTTTGCAAGGGGATCCCATAGATTTAACCAATGGTTTTTATCTACAAATATATATAAAAATAACCTAGAACCTTTCCTTAAATCTAGATTTATGACATTAAAAACTAAAATAAGGATTTTAACATTATCCACTACTATGTTACTAATATCTATTTATCTAATAAATAATATATATATATAAGATTGACTATTATATGTATTATGATATATAAATACTATTATTTTACATTTAATATAAAGACTGTAGTAGATACGTTAACTAAAAAATAAATACCTTATAAAAAGGACTTCTAGAAAAATTTTTAATGTATTATATTTTTATATTAACAAAAACTATCTCTTAGAATAAATAAAATTAGATTTAGTGAGGAGATAGAATGAAAAAAAGAAAATATGCTATTTTATCAATTATAGTATTAATATCACTTCTAATATTGATGCCAAGAGATGTAGAGGGTGATAATGATATAGAAATAGATTTACCTGATGTTTCTGGTAATGTTACAAATTTACCTTGGGCAAAGGACAAGGACTTTTTAAAAACTCAGAGAGAAAATAATGCAGATGTCTTGATGTCCGCATATTGTACCGTATTACAGAATCCTTCCCCAGAAGAAGAATTTAATGTCCATTTGGCAGCCAGTTCAGTTTCAGGAACAGTAGTTCAACCAGGGGAAGTATTTTCTCAAAACAATATAATTGGGCCATATACTGAAGAAAAAGGATATAAAGCTGGCCAATCCTATATTGGTTCTGAAATAATATATACCATTGGTGGTGGAGTATGTAAGATTGCATCCACATTGTATAATGTAACAGTATCTAGTAATTTAGAAATTATAGAGAGATATAATCATTCCATGCCTGTAACCTATGTTCCCCTTGGACAGGATGCCACAGTATCATATGGATCAAAGGACCTTAAATTTAAAAATAATACAGAGTTTCCCATATTAATTTGGGCAGAGGCCATAGAAAACAGGCTTTATATATCATTATATGGTAGAGAAAAACCTCCTAAAGTAGAATGGAACCATAAAGTTTTAAATAAAATGCAAGCTCCCAAGTCCTATATAACCAATCCAAATTTACCCAAAGGTGAGGAAAATGTAGTTGTTGAGGGTATGGAAGGTGCCACAGTAAAATCATGGGTTACTATAACTTATGAAAATGGAGATACTAAAATTAAACATTTAGGCATAAGTCAATATTGGCCAATGCCATATATAATAGAAACAAATAGATAGTAAGAAAATCCCTAATATCGTATTAATATATGATACTAGGGATTTTTTATAATATATAGACTTATTGTTATAGTATAAGCCCTTTACTAATATTAATTAAATATTAGGAGGGATATGATGAAGAAAAACTGGTTAAAAATTTCATCCATATATGTGGGTACAGTAATAGGTGCAGGTTTTGCATCAGGCAGAGAGATAATTGAGTTTTTTGGTATATATGGTTTAAAAGGAATTTTTGGAATGACAATATCAGGAATATTATTTTCCATATTAGGAAGTTTACTTCTTTTAAAAATATATACTAATAAAATAAATGGCTTTGATGATTTACTATATAAAATATTTGGTAAACATCTTAGTCAAGTATTGGATATTATAATTATAATCTCATTATATACTGGATTTAGTATAATGATTTCTGCTAGTGGAGCTATTTTCAAAGAGGAATTGGGAATGGCATATAGTTCAGGAGTTTTTTTTATGATTATTTTATCTTTTATTATATTTTTATTTAATATAGAAGGATTATCTTTTATTAATTCTATATTAGTACCATTGCTAACTATAGGTATTATATTTACAGCTATTTATTTAAATACAATGGGAGAATATGATTTTTATAATATTAATGGTGTTAATCTAAGCCACAAGGGAAATTTTTTTACATCTGCACTCTTATATGTAGGTTCTAATTCTTTAATTATTATTATTGTATTTTCATCCCTATTTCCTTTAATAAATAGTAAAAAAAATGCTATTACTGGAGGGCTAGTGGGTGGTTTTATACTATATATCTTAGGCCTATCCATATTACTATCCATGTTAATTTATTATCCAAATGTAATTAATATGGATATCCCAATGTTAAAAATAACCAACTATATTAGTAGTAATTATAGAAAATTTTATGCATTGATTCTCTGGTGTGCCATATTTACCACTGCAATAGCCAATGGATCTAGTTTTGTAAATAGATTTTCTAACAATAAAAATAAATTAATTGTATCAGGAATATTTTGTATCATTTCTATACCTTTAGCCAATATAGGTTTTTCAAAATTAATAAGTTTCATATACCCTGTATTTGGTCTAATAGGATTTTTTGTTTTAATTTTCATATTAGTAAAGTTATAAAAAAGCTTTTATTATAAAATTTAATAATGAAATAGATTTAAACCTATGTACTATTATTAGTATAGTAGGAGACAATAGAGAAGATTAGATTGGTATTTTATTGCTATGAAAGTCTAAATATGTTAAAATTGTTTCATATAATATAGAGAAATAATTTCGGAGTTTAATAATTTTCAATTATTAATATATGATTCTTATGACAAAATTGCTAAAACATTATAGCTAGAAAATAATATAATATTTTAGGCAGCTTATTTTGTTAAAATAAGTTGTCTAAAGATAATAAATCAAGTAGGAAGGGGTGGAATCTTTGTTGCCTAAAGATTATTATAAGAATCTAATTGAACATCTGCCAAATGCATATGCTTATCATAAAATTGTATTAGATGAACAGGGTAAGCCAATAGATTATATTTATTTAGATATAAATCAGGCCTTTGAAAAAATTACTGGAGTAAGTAGAAAAGAAATAATAAATAATAGATATACAGAAGTTATAGCAAAGCCTATGGACGGAGGATTTGATTGGATTTCTACTTACGGTGAAGTTGCCATGACGGGAAAGAGGATTGAACTTAAAGAGTACTCTCAAGATTTAAATCGCTGGTATAATATTATAGCCTATAGTAATGAGCCTG
>JAAYNB010000098.1 GCA_012521085.1 Clostridiales bacterium
ATTAAGGGAATGCATATTGAGGATAGAATATATAAGGTGAGAGATTTGATAGAAAAGCCAAGTATAGATGAAGCTCCTTCTAATATAGCCATATTAGGTAGATATATTATCAGTCCTCGTATATTTGATATATTAGAACACACTGCTCCAGGCAAGGGTGGAGAGATACAACTAACAGATGCCCTTAAAGAATTGGCACAGAAAGAGGCCATGTATGCCTATAATTTTGAGGGTAGAAGATATGATGTGGGAGATAAATTAGGTTTTCTGGAGGCCACAGTGGAATTTGCCCTAAAAAGAGAAGGATTAAGGGATGAGTTTTTAGAATATCTGAAAAATATTCTTGCTAAGGAAGATAAGGATATTTAGTATAATATAATAGTATTTTATAATAATATTAATAAGCCCAGTGAGGTAATGACTTCATTGGGATTTTTTGTATAATATATAGACCTTTCTATTTAAATCCTCTTCATAGATTTATATATAAAATTATGTTATAATAAGCATGAAATTTGAAGATAAATGAGATAAATACTAGGAGAGAAATTTATGATACATATGATGCAAAAGATTGTAGAAAAGACAGTACTTGCCTTTTATTTGCTTTTTTTTACATTGGTAATAATATATGGTAATTTTGTAAGGGGTATTTATAAATATGAGAGACCTACAGCCTATTTACTTTTCTATGCCATTTTAGGGAGCTTGTTTTTTTTAGGACTTTTTTATTTGTTAAAAAATTGGAGAACTTTAAAAAATCCTAAATTATTTATGCCCATATTGGCATTTATAGCTTTTGTTCCCAGATATATATGGATGAGATTGATTCCCACTGTGCCACAAATAGATTTTTTAAGATATCATAATTATGCCCTAGCCCTACTAAAAGGGGACTATGACGCCTATTTGGAGATACGAGGGGTTTTTCCCCATTTATCAGGATATCCACTGGTTCTTTCTCATATATATAAAATCTTTGGAGATACTGTGGCAGTTGGTAAATGGTTCAATATCTTTGTATCCATTATATCAGTTTTACTCATATATTTACTGGCTAGAGAGGTTTTTGGAGATAATGCTGGGCAGATGGCAGGACTTATCTATGCCCTATATCCAGCTGATATTATGTATATCACTCTATTGGCATCTGAACATATATTTTTATCTTTATTCTTATTGGCTCTATATTTATTTGTCAGATTTTCCAGACAGGATTTAGGATATGGGGGTTTGTTAAAGTTCATATTAGTAGGTGTGGTTATGGCTGTGGCCCATATTATTAGACCTGTATCATCCCTATTATTTCCACCTATTTTATTGTACTTATTATTTTTCCAAAAAGTGGACATATCTATTAAGGAGTTCCTAATAGAAAAGACCATGGTTATGGGAATCATAATTCTAAGTTTTTTAATCACCCTAGGTGGATTAAATCTAGTATATATGGATAAGGTACAAGTACCTCTAGGTAAGACTGGTGGCGGATTTAATATGTATGTAGGGACGGATCCTGAAAGGGATGGTATGTGGAATCCCAATGCTTGGAAGATTATTGAAGAATTTGACCATGATTTTGATAAGGTCCATGGTGAAGCTCAAAGAAGGGCTATTAGGAGGATATTCAATGACCCGAGAGGGTTTATAGGTTTGGCAGAGAGAAAATTTGCCATTCAATGGTCTACAGATGATTATGCTTATTACTGGAGTATGTTGGAATTATATCCGGAGACTAAATTTAGCCTATGGATTAGAGAACATAGTGAATTTGTAAATATATTTGCCCAGTCCTATTATATGTCTTTTATCCTCATAGCTTGTGTGGGGGCATGGATGGGCTTAAGGAGTAGGAAAATCCCTGATGGCCTTGGTTTATTTGCCATGATTGTGCTTATATTTGTAGCAGCTCATATTTTAATAGAGGTACAATCTCGTTATCATCATCCAGTGGTACCATTTTTTATACTAACTGCTGTGATGGCCATGGGATATATATTTGATGATTTAGATCATATGGGAAATGGGGAGTTGGATAATGGATAAAAAACTAATATCTATAGTAGTTCCAATGTATTGTGAAAAAGATGTGGC
>JAAYNB010000099.1 GCA_012521085.1 Clostridiales bacterium
GGAATGTTCTATAATAGCCCAAAAATTCATGGCTAATGTTCTAATTTGTATCTCTGCTAATATATGTTTAGGACCTAATGCTGTATAAATAGGATATCTAATTATTACATGATAACTTCTATATCCACTTTCTTTAAAATTTGTTATATAGTCTTTTTCTAAGACAATTTCTAAATCTTTGCCATCTCTAGCTCTTATGTAATCCACCACAGTATATATATCTTCAACAAATTGACACATAATCCTTATACCAGCTATATCTTCAATCTTTTCTGTTATTTCATCTAAGCTTACACCTAATCTCTTTGCTTTTTCTAAAATACTAGATACTTTCTTTACTCTTCCAGTTACAAATTCTATAGGAGAATATTCTCCTATGGTTCTAAGTTCGTTTCTAATACTTTTAAATTTCACTTTTAATTCTTCAACAGCATGTTCATAGGGAATTAGTAGTTTATTCCATTCTATGTTTTCCATATTAACCACCCCATTATCATCGGATAATTATTATATTTAATAAAATATTAGTACTCCCACATTTATATATTATATCATTTTTTTATTTAAATTTTTATTAATTTCCTCATATTTACAAGTTTATGAGTATACATAAAAATACTGTGGTATGAAGATCCACAGTATTTTTATTATATTATAAACCTTGTTTAGCAATATAACTAGCTAAGTCCACCATTCTATTGGCAAATCCCCATTCATTGTCATACCAAGATAGTACTTTAAACATTCTCTTTCCTACTTTCATAGTTGATAATCCATCTACAATGGAGGATCTTGAATCTTTTTTATAGTCTATGGAAACTAAAGGTTCTTCTGAATATCCTAAAATACCTTCCAACTCACCTTCAGCAGCCTTTTTTAAGGCTTCATTTACTTCCTCTGCAGTAACATCTGCTTTTAAATCTACTACTAAATCTACTATGGATACTATTGGAATAGGTACTCTCATTGCCATTCCATTTAATTTTCCTTCTAAGGAAGGTATAACACGGGCAACAGCTCTTGCAGCTCCTGTTGATGTGGGGATGATGGACTCTGCCGCCGCTCTAGCTCTTCTTGGATCTCCATGGGGTATATCTAAAATTCTTTGATCACTAGTATAAGCATGTACTGTTGTCATAAGTCCACTTTCTATACCAAAATTATCTTCTAGTACTTTTGCCACTGGTGCTAGGCAATTGGTAGTACAAGAGGCATTAGATAAAATATGATGTTTATTTGGATTATATTCTTTTTCATTTACACCCATAACTATGGTAATATCTTCTCCAGCTTTAGCAGGAGCAGATAGCATAACTTTTTTTGCCCCACCTTCAAAATGCTTTGATGCAAGTTCTTTTGTAAGGAATTTTCCTGTAGATTCTATTACTATTTCTACACCCATTTCTTTCCATGGGATTTCAGCTGGGTCTCTATATGCTGTAAACTTTATTTCTTTATCTCCGATTTTAAAAGTATCCTCTGTTGTTGTAATTTCTTCATCTAATCTTCCATATATAGAATCGTATTTATATAAATGAGCATGCTTCTCAGGTCCGCTGGTACTATTAATTGCCACTACTTCCACATCAGTATCTTTTTCTAAAGACGCTTTTAATACTGCTTTACCAATTCTACCAAAACCATTGATACCTATTTTTGTTTTCACACTTCATTCCTCCTTATATATAATTAATTATTAGTTTTCTCATGCTAATAATTATTATTTGCTTACATCTATTCTATTACCCAATTATTAATATAATATCCATGAATCATTTGACTATTACATAATTTATATTAATATATAAAATACCTCCAAAGTAAATAGCTTAGTTATGTATAAACTAGACTATTTATTCTGGAGGTATTTTGTAAATCAATATTATTCAACCTCTGAAATCATATATTTCTTTAAAAACTCTGGTAATTCTTCTACCTCATCAACACTTAGTGCAAAAATAAAATTAACATTATATCTTATTTCTAATGAATCA
>JAAYNB010000010.1 GCA_012521085.1 Clostridiales bacterium
ATTTCCTGTGTAATAGAAGCCTGACGAGCACGGTTAAATTGTAATTCTAAAGCATCTATCATTTCTGTTGCATTATCTGTTGCACTTTCCATGGCAACTCTTCTAGCCCCTTGTTCACTGACAGAGGACTCTACCAATGCACCATAAATCATACTGTTTATATATTTAGGTATTAAATAATCCAATACTACCTCCGGAGAAGGTTCGTATTCCATAAGTCCAATAGCTTTTTTTCCAGTATCTTCTTCCCCAACCTGAACAGATTCAATTGGTAGGATTTTAATGGTCTTAGGTTTGTGGTTTATGGTGCTCACAAATTCTGTATAAACCATATATATTTCATCTACCAATTCCTGTCTATATAATTCCATTGCTAATCTACCAATATCTTGAGCATCAGAATAGCAGGGGGCTTCTGATATATGGATAAATTCCCCATCTATATCATAGGCCCTTTTTCTAAAATAATCTCTGGCTTTCTGCCCAATTGTAATAACTGAAACCTTGTCTTTTTCTTTCATATGTTCCACAGCTTCTTTTATAACATTGGCATTATAACCACCAGCTAATCCTCTATCAGCAGAAATGACAATATAGCCTGTTCTTTTTATCTCTCTTCTTTCTAAAAATTCATGTTGTATGCCTCTGGTAGATTTGATGATTTCCTCCACAGTTCTACCAATGGTATTGAAATAAGGTCGGGTCTTTTCTAATCTTTCTCTAGCTTTTCTCAATTTTGCAGAAGAAACTAGTTCCATTGCCTTTGTAATCTGTCTTGTACTATTGACACTTCTAATCCGTCTTTTTATATCCTGCATTCCCATTCCAGCCAATGTATCACCTCCCGACTACTGAGCTTTAAACTGCTTTTTAAACTCCTCTAGGGCTTTTTTAAGTTTTTCCTCAGTTTCACCCTCAAGTTTACCAGTTTCTTTAATGATCTTACCAATCTCAGCATAATGTGTATTGACAAATTTCAGGAATTCTTCTTCAAATCTACTTACTTCACTTACTTCAATATCTGATAAATATCTATTAGTTACTGCATAGATAATCATAACTTGATTTTCTACTGGTACTGGCTTATATTGTGGTTGTTTTAAAACTTCCACTATTCTTTCACCCTGAGCCAGTCTATCTTGAGTTTCTTGGTCTAATTCTGAACCAAATTGAGCAAAAGCTGCCAATTCTCTATATTGTGCCAATTCTAGACGTAATTTTCCTGCTACTTTTTTCATAGCACTAATCTGAGCATTACCCCCAACCCTGGATACTGATATACCAGCATTTACCGCTGGACGTACACCGGAGTGGAATAACTCTGATTCTAGGAAAATCTGTCCATCTGTAATGGAGATAACATTTGTAGGAATATATGCTGAAACGTCTCCTGCTTGTGTTTCGATAATTGGTAGAGCAGTTAAGGAACCTCCACCTCTTTCATCGCTTAATTTTGCAGCTCTCTCTAGCAATCTACTATGTAAATAGAATACATCCCCTGGATAGGCCTCACGTCCCGGTGGTCTTCTAAGTAATAATGACATGGCACGATATGCTACAGCATGTTTTGATAAATCATCATAGATTACCAATACATGTTTACCTTTTTCCATAAATTCTTCACCCATGGCACAACCTGCATATGGGGCTATATATTGTAATGGAGCTAATTCACTAGCAGTAGCTGATACTATAATTGTATAATCCATTGCACCGTTTTTCTCCAATACATCTTGGATTTGTGCTACTGTGGATTTCTTTTGTCCAATGGCCACATAAATACATATAACATCAGTATCTTTTTGATTTATAATAGTATCTATTGCTATGGCTGTTTTACCTGTCTGTCTATCACCTATAATAAGCTCCCTCTGTCCTCTACCAATTGGTATCATTGAGTCAATAGCTTTCATACCTGTTTGTAATGGTTCATGAACGGATTTTCTAGCAATAATTCCAGGTGCTATTCTCTCTATTTCTCTATATCTATCAGTTTCAATAGGTCCTTTACCATCTATAGGTTGCCCCAGTGCATTTACAACACGACCTAATAATGCTTCTCCAACAGGCACTTCTACGATTCTCTCTGTTCTCTTTACAATATCTCCTTCTTTGATATTTGCATCCGAACCTAAAAGTACACAACCCACATTGTCCTCCTCCAAGTTCAATGCCATACCATAGATATCACCAGGGAATTGTAGTAATTCTCCAGCCATACATTTTTCTAAGCCATGAATTCTAGCAATCCCGTCACCAACCTGAATAACAGTACCCACATCTGTCATTTCTAATTTATTTTCATACCTTTTAATCTGTTCTTTTATTACAGAACTAATCTCTCCAGGTCTGAGATTCATCTGATATCACCCCTATTCTTATACTATAACCTGCCTCATTTTTTCCTGCATCAATGCAAGTCTGCTTTTAATAGTTCCATCAATTACTTTATCACCAATTTTTACAAGAACCCCACCTATAATTTCAGGATCTACCTGGTTTTCTAGTTGGACATTCTTACCAGAGGACTTTGATAAATTTTCTTCTAATTTTAGTAAATCAGCTTTGCCCATTGGTATGGCAGTGATAGCCACCCCATCAACTTTGTTCTCAGCATCATCTACTAAAGCATTATATGTATTTATAATATCCTCTAGATAACTCTCCCTGCCCCTATCTATAATTATACGTAGGAAATTATATACTTCTTGTGTTAATTTGTCTTTAAATATAGCAGAAACAACATCCTTTTTTTCCACCACATTTATTAAAGGACTTTTCAACAATTCATATAGTTCAGGTTCTTCTTTAAGGCAGGCTAGAATAAAATTCATTTCCTCTCTTACCTCTTTATA
>JAAYNB010000100.1 GCA_012521085.1 Clostridiales bacterium
AATGGCTTGTCTATATTTTTTCTTATTTTTTCATAATCCTCTGGTGAAATTGTAAACATAAGAATGGTAGCTGGGCCACCGGATTTTTCTATATCTACTTTTAGCTTTTCATAAATTTTTAAAGTCATATTATTAGATTTAGCTAGATAATTGGCCTCATAAAGTATTCCCTTTGAGCCAACGGGATATATTTCCCTTACTACTTTAGAATTTAAAAGGGTTTTTATATCATCTATACTGCATATTTCATTATCTACAGGAATATTTATTTCATTTCCAACCTTAGGAATTCCTAAAACTACCACATAATCTCCTTTTTGAGATTTGTTTATTTTAGCCTGATTTTTATCAACTTCACCTATAATTGTAATTCCCATTCCCGTTTGTCTTGTAGGAATATTTTCCTCCGTACTTCCATTTAAAAAAATAGTTTCCATACCTGCTTCTTTTAATTGTCTTTGAATACCATCTATGATTTTACGTCCTGTAGGTTCCATTTCCACTGCCAATGTATCTATAACTGTAAATACTTTAGCTCCTACTGATAATATCTCCATCAATGCTACCCTAGCTCCATAATATCCTACAATTTCTGCTGGTACTTTTATTACATCATCTACTTTATCACCTATGGCTCCCGATGAATCACAGGCAATAACCAGATATTTATCATTTTCTTGTTCTATAAATGTTAGGTCTCTAAATCTTTTTACCTTCAAAATTTATTTCCTCCTTGAAAGTTTTTCATAGATAATACTAGCCAATATTACATTAGCCAATGTTGCCACAGTAAGGGGTATCCATATGGCTAAAAACAGGGGCCATCCACTGAAGGGTAGTCCAAATATTTTAGAAATAGGGGCTGCCATTAATGCTCCAATGGGTCCATTTAATAAAGTAGCTACTACTATGGCCATTATCTTAGATTTATTTTCATATAACCAACCAAATATATATACAAAGAAAAACATTTGTAATGATACTAATATATGCATTGGTAATGTCATAGGAAAACTTGCCATGGCTGAAGACAGTAGATGTCCTAAAATTCCCACTAAAGCACCTGAAAACGGACTTATATACAGGGCTGCAAAATATGCTGGCATAGAGTCAAAGGCTATACTTCCTTGAATTTTAATACTGGCACCAATAATACTTAGAGCAATTAGCATGGCTATTTGTACCATTGATTTTGTATTGTTAATTTGTCTTATTTCTTTTTTTAACATTTCTATCCCACCTTTTTTATTTTATATACTATACAGCTGGATATTCATTTCTGTTTGGCGGTCTACAATGCTTCCTCAATTCCCATGATATGGTTTTAAATAATTTATAATTTTCCCTAGCTTTATTTAAACTCAAACCATGGTTTAAATCACTTGGTTCATCATCAGAGCTTACAAAAAAGTCAATTTCCCAAAAACATACTGGGCAGATATATGCCAGTGCATCAACATTATTAGGTATAGTCATATACCCACAACAAGGACAAGGAGCTTTGTTGTTATAGGTCATATTAATCACCCCCATCAATATACTTTTTTTATTCCTTTATGTCCACTCTCATATTTTACTATGTTTTTCAAAATCCTTCTATTATTTATTTTTCCATAGAGTTTTGTATAAAGGTCTTAACAAATTCCATATTACTATAAAAATGTGTATGTGGGAAACCTCCAATGGTGTTGTTTTTTTCTAAACCACATTTCCAACTTTTTGTAGATTTATCACTTCTTATTTTACTCATATTATAGATATAATCCATATCCTCTTCTAATTCTACAATGGAACGATGAAATTCATGGGCATTTATTTTAAAACTTTTCTTAAAAAAGTTGCTATTTTCTCCTATATCTATTTGACAGTATCCAAAGTTTTGTAATCTTTTAGTCATCTTACCTCTAGCAGGAAATACACCAACCATTTTATATACTTTTTCATCTAAAGTTTCTATTTCCTTAGTCAAATACATAAATCCACCAGACTCCGCATATATGGGCATACCTTCTCTAGATTTTTTTAGTATATCATTTCTTATTTCATGGTTTTCTTCCAATTCCCTCCCATATAGTTCAGGAAAGCCAGCACCTATATATACACCATTTATATCTGATGGCAGTTTTTTATCTCTTAAAGGACTAAAAGGTACTAATTCGCAGCCAAATTCTTTTATTAAATCTAAATTATCTTCATAATAAAAATTAAATGCTTCATCAAATGCATAGGCTATTCTAACCTTTTTATCTTTAGTTATTTTCTTAACTCTTGGTATTTCTTTTATCTTTATTTTTGAGGATATTTCTATTACTTTATCTATATCTATTGTCTCTTCCACCATATCTACTATTTCTTCTATTTTTTCTTCCAACTGGGAAACTTCTTTACATGGTATTAATCCCAAATGTCTACTCTCTAGTTTTACATTGCTATTTTTATTTAAATATCCTATACAAGCTATACCTGTATCTCTTTCAATGGCCTCTTTTAAAAGTTCATAATGCATCTTGCCAGAAATGTTGTTTATGATAATTCCTGCAATATTTACTTCAGGGTCATAATTTTTATATCCTAATACCATTGCTGCTGCACTGGATGACATACCTGCGCCATCTATAATCAAAAATACTGGTAATTTTAATATTTTACTGATATGAGCTGAGCTACCTTGATCTTTTTCAGTTCCCATACCATCATATAATCCCATAACTCCTTCTACAATGGCCATATCCCCTGGTTGTAGATTTTTATGAAACAAATCCTCTATAATATCTTTTTCTAATAAATGGGCATCTAGATTTCTAGAAGGGTTATCTGTAATGTATTTATGAAATTGTATATCTATATAATCTGGTCCCACTTTAAAGGGTTTGGCATTTATTTTTCTCTTTTTAATTGCACCCATGATACCCGTGGAGATGGTAGTTTTACCAACTCCACTATGGGTACCTGCTATTAAAAATCCTCTAGCTATGGACATTTTATCCCATCCTTTTTACTGCTTCTAAAGCATTATAGGCAGCTTCTAAAGTTATATCTATATCTTCATCTGTCATTGCTGCATTTATAAATGTGGCTTCAAATTGGGAAGGTGCTATATAAATTCCCTGTCTTAACATCTCCCTAAAATATACTGCATATTTTTGAGTATCGGAAGTCATGGCTGTTTCAAAGTCTACTACCTCTTTATCTGTAAAGAACATACATAACATGGAACCTACAGCATTAAATGTGGCTTTTAATCCTAAAGTCTTTACATGTTCTTTAAGTCCATTTGCCAATTTTTCTCCCAATCTATTTAACTCAGTATAAATATCAGGATTTTCATATAATATCTTCAATGTGGTATATCCTGCTGTCATGGCAAGGGGATTACCTGATAGTGTACCTGCTTGATATACTGGTCCCACTGGAGACATTAATTCCATTATTTCTCTCCTACCACCAAAAGCTCCTACTGGTAGACCTCCACCTATGATTTTACTATAGCAAATTAAATCTGGTTTGATATTATATAGGCTTTGAGCTCCTTCATAGGCAACTCTAAAACCTGTCATTACCTCATCATATATTAATAAACTGCCGTATTCTTCTGTAATACTTCTAAGTCTATTGGCAAATTCATGTGTAGCTGGCACTACTCCCATATTACCAGCAATGGGTTCCACTATAATAGCAGCTATATCTTCTCCATATTTTTTAAATATTTCTTCAATATTTTCTATATCATTATATCTGGCAGTTATGGTGTTTTTTACAACATCCTCTGGTACTCCAGGGCTATTTGGTACACCATGGGTCAATGCACCTGAACCAGCTTTTATAAGTAAAGAATCTGAATGTCCATGATAATTACCATTGAACTTTACAATTTTATTTCTTCCTGTATAACCTCTGGCTAACCTAAGGGCTGTCATAGTGGCCTCTGTACCTGAGTTTACCATTCTCACCATTTCCAGTGAAGGTATGGTACTTACCATTAATTCTGCCATTTTTATTTCTATTTCTGTACATGCTCCAAAGCTAGTACCTCTATCTACTACTTCTTTTAAGTTTTTCACAACCTCTGGATGACAATGGCCTAGAATTAAAGGTCCCCAAGACCCTACATAATCTATATATTTATTGCCATCTTCATCATATATATATGTTCCCTTACCCCTCTCAATAAAGGGTGGCTCCATATTTACTGATGAAAATGCTCTAACAGGACTGTTTACACCTCCTGGTATTATCTTTTGGGCTCTTTTAAATAATTCCTTAGATTTCTCTAAGCTCATTAATTATTCCTCCCTATCCACTCTGCCATTTCCTTTGCAAAGTAAGTTAATATCATATCTGCTCCTGCTCTTTTTATAGCTGTCAATGACTCTACCATACTTTCTTCTGGTTTTAACTTACCCTGTTGTGCAGCCATTTTTAACATGGCGTATTCCCCACTAACTTGATAAGCTGCCACTGGTACATTACAATTTTCTCTCACATCTCTAATTATATCTAGATATGCCATGGCTGGTTTTACCATAACAATATCTGCACCTTCTTCAATATCGTATTCTATTTGACGTAGGGCCTCTAGGCGATTACCTGGATCCATTTGATATGTCTTTCTATCTCCAAATTGTGGAGCAGATTTTACTGCACCTCTAAAGGGTCCGTAAAAAGATGAGGCATATTTTACACTATAGCTCATTATTGGAATATGTTTAAATCCATTATTGTCTAATACCTCTCTTATTTTACTCACCCTACCATCCATCATATCCGAAGGTGCTACCATATCTGCACCAGCCTTTGCATGGGATAGAGCTGTTTTGGCCAGTATCTCTATACTCTCGTCATTTAGTATAATATCTCCCTCTACAAGCCCACAATGTCCGTGGCTTGTGTATTGACATAGACATACATCTGTAATTACCAATAGGTCTGGGTAATGACTTTTAATTTCCCTTATAGCCTGTTGTATTATACCATTCTCACTATATGCATCCGAGGCTATTTCATCCTTTTTCTCTGGTAACCCAAAGAGTACTATTGCCTTAATTCCTAAATCCACAACTTCCTTTACTGCTGATTTTAATTGATCAACAGAATGATGATATTGTCCCGGCATATTGGGAATTTCATTTTTAACATTCTCTCCATGTACTACAAACATGGGATATATTAAATCCGAAACTCCTACTCTAGTTTCTTTTACTAAACTTCGCATGGTGGCACTACTTCTCAATCTCCTAGATCTTTTAAAATTACTCATTTATTTCCGCCTCCTTTATTTTTTCAGCTAATTCTTCAACAGTATACTTTTTCGGTTCAATGGATATTTTAAAACCTAAATCCTCCGCTGTCTTTCTTGTAATAGGTCCTATTACTGCTATTTTACTATTATCTATTAAATTTTTATTTTCCTCGCCTAATATATCCATAAAGTTTCGTACTGTGGAAGAACTGGTAAAGGTTATGTAATCTATAGGTTCTTGTAATAATTCTATTAATTCTGATCTTCTGTATTTAGGTGTAATGGTACAGTAAATATCCATTTCTTCTACTATTACTCCCATTTCCCTAAGTCCTATGGTAAGAGCTTTTCTGGCAATATTTGCCCTTGGTAATAGCACTTTTTCACCTTTTTGAATTTTTCCTTTCATGGCATCTAATATACCCTCTGCCGTATATACATCTGGAATAATATCCACTAATATAGATTTTTCCTCTAATACTTTTTGTGTACTAGGTCCTACAGCATGGATTTTTGAATTTCCAATATTTCTAATATCTATTTTTAATGCCTTTAATCTATCAAAGAAGGCTTTTACACCATTGGCGCTGGTAAATATTATATGATCATATTCTTTTAATTTTTGAAACTTCTTGTCGATTTTTGTAAAATCTTCTGGTTCTTTTATTTCTATGGTGGGATATTCTATTACTTCTGCTCCATATTCTCTGAGTTTTAATGCTAAACTACTGGCCTGTTCCCTGGTTCTAGTAACTAGTATTCTCTTTCCCTTTAATGGAAGTTTTTCAAACCAGTTTAATTGCTCTCTTAAATTTACCACATCTCCAATTATGATTATTGATGGGGATTTTATATTATTTTCCTTTGCCACATCCACTATATTTTCTAAATCACCTGTAACTGTCCTTTGATGGGATGTTGTACCTCTATATATTAGAGCCACAGGTGTTGAAGTATCTTTACCATGGGCAATTAATTTCTCTGTTATTTCCTTAAGATTTCCCACACCCATTAAAAATATAAGGGTACCATTTAACTTGGCAAGTGCTTCATAGTTTACACTTTCCTCTCCTTTTGAGGGGTCTTCATGGCCAGTTATTACATGAAATGATGTACTGATATTTCTATGGGTTACAGGTATACCAGCATAATTAGGTACTGATATGGCAGAAGTAATACCTGGTACTATTTCAAAGGGGATTCCTGCCTTATAAAGTTCCATGGCCTCTTCTCCACCTCTGCCAAAGACCAATGGATCTCCACCTTTTAACCTGGTTACTATTTTTCCTTCCCTTGCTTTTTCTACTAAAATTTCATTTATTTCATCCTGTGTATATTTATGATGTTTTGGTTTTTTACCTACATCAATTATTTGTGCATCTGGTTTTTTATATTTTAGTAATTCTACATTGGCTAATTTATCATATAAAATCACATCTGCTTTTTTTATACAGTTTAATCCTTTTATTGTAATTAGATCCTCATCTCCTGGACCTGCTCCAACTAGATAAACATAGGGTTTTTTCACAAAATTACTCCTTCCTATTTCAAGAACTCTTTTGCTCCAAGTTTTATCATTTCATTGGCTAGTTTTTTTCCCACATCTAGATAATCCTTAAACTCTCCAGTTGTTGTATGTCTTAATATGGTCTTACCATCCTTTGAGCCCACCATACCCGTTATCTCTATTTCATCATTAGTTTTTTTAGCATAGGCACCTATTGGAGCATGACATCCACCTTCTAATATTTTTAAATAAATTCTCTCTGCCATAACACAATTATAGGTTTCTTCATGATTTATTTTTTCTACCATTTCAACTATTTCTAAATCATCTTCTCTTATTTCACAACCTAGGGCTCCTTGTCCAACTGCTGGAGTATAATTATCAGTATCTAGATAGTAAAAGTTTTTATTATCATATCCTAGGCGATTTAACCCTGCTGCTGCTAAAATAACAGCATCTAATCCCTCTGTGTCCATTTTGCTAAGTCTAGTGGCCACATTACCTCTAATATCCACCATCTTTAAATCTGGTCTTATATTTAATAATTGGGATTTACGTCTATGGCTGCTACTACCTACCAATGCACCTTTAGGCAGGTCATCTAAGGAATTACCCTTTTTTAAAACTATTACATCTCTAGGATCTTCTCTCTTGGTAATGGCACCTAGTATGAGGTCATCAGGAGCCTGGGCAGGCATGTCCTTCATACTATGGACAGCTATGTCAATTTCTTTTGTAAGTAGGGCTGTCTGTATCTCTTTTACAAATAGACCCTTTCCACCAATTTTACTCAGAGTTTTATTTAAAATCATATCCCCTTTTGTCTTTATTTTTATGATTTCATATTTATACTCAGGAAAACTTTCCTTTAGCATATCTATTACAATATTTGCCTGTGTAAGAGCTAGTTCACTTGTTCTAGAACCTATTTTTATTGTTCTCATCTAATCACGCCTTTTAATGTCTTTTATGGTCTCTATATATCTTATACATACTATCTTGAATTTCCTTTGTTGAAGAATGTAAGTCTATGTCATATACTAGTTTTTTAAATATTTCCCTTCTTTCTTCTATGGAAGGTATCTCCTTAAGTATTTTTTTTCTCAATTCCCATAGGGTATTTAGTATATATTCATATTGTTCACCATATATTTCCTCTAATTCTTTTTTAATTTTACCTGCTAACATGGGACTTTTGCCTCCTGTAGATATACTAATATTAAGACTACCTCTATTTATAGAGGCTGGTATTATAAAATCTGATAAATCTTCTGAATCAGCAATGTTTATAAAAATATTATTTTCCCTTGCCTCTTTTTCACATTCTGCATTTATATCTTTGTTGTCCGTAAGGGCAAAAGCTAGATATGCCCCTTTTAAATCACCTTTTTGGTAATTTCTATTAATATATTTGATTTTTCCTTTTTCAGCTAGAATGGATAATCCTTCTGTGATTTTAGGGCTTATTAGAGTTACATCAGCTCCATGTTTTAGTAATGTATTGATTTTTCTTTCAGCTACCCTTCCTCCACCAATTACTTTACAAGGTTTTCCTTCTATTTTAAGCATTATTGGATAATATGATGTCATATATATACTCCTTTTTATATAGCTTTTATTCTAATCCTAAAAAATCATCTACAAAGGATGCCATTTCTTCTGCCCTTCCCTTTAACCCTGCATTTTTTAGTTGTAAAATTGGCTTTCTCCACATTTTTTTTACTAGGCTTCTGACAATTATTTCTATGGTATCCCTATCTTTTTTAGGTAAATGAGAAAGTTTTTTAAACATTTTTGAGAGTTCTTCATCTGTCAATTCTTTACTGTATTTTTGTATGGCCTCTATTTTAGGATATACAGGTAGACAATCATACCAGTTTTCATATTCTTTTATAGCAAATTTAATTTCTTTTCTTATATCTTCAATTAAATTCATTCTAGATTCCATATTTTTATCTGCAATATCTTTTAATTGGTCTATATGGAATAGTTTTACTCCATCTAATTCACCTATACCTGGTTCCACATCCCTGGGTAGGGCTATATCCACTATACATAAATCTCTTTTATTATTATATTTTTCTTTAAATTCATCTACATAGTATATATAATGTGGTGCTGCTGTGGCACTTATAATAATATCTACATCATTGACAATATCATATTTATGTTTAAGTTCTATATGCTCCACATTGTCATGGGAATTGATTAAATCTTCTACAGCAGCTTTATTTCTATTACATATATAAATTTTTTCCACATTTCTTTCTAATAAATGTGTTACTGCTAATCTACTCATTTCTCCATAACCTATTACTTGTACTGTTTTTTCCCATAAACCATTATTAAAATAGTTTTCAACCTGTTTTACTGCAATGGAGCTAATGGATAGTGAATTTGCAGATATATTGGTTTTTGTTTTTATTTCCTTTGCTGTTGTAATGGCTCCCAAAAATAATTTGTTTAATATTTTGCCTGTGGCCTTTTCTTCCAAAGCAAAATCATGGGCATCTTTTACTTGTCCTAGGATTTGGTCTTCTGCCAGTACCAATGAATCTAAACCATTACAGACTTCATATAGATATATGACAGCAGCTTTACCTGATTTAAATAAATATTTATCCTTTAATTCACCTTGTTCTAAATCAAAGAAATCTACATAAAATTTTTTAAACCAATTTTCTGCACAATTCTTATCCTCCACCACTGCTATTATTTCACTTCTATTACATGTGGATAGGATTACTGATTCTTTTACATAGGAGCTTTCTTTCAAAATCTCATACGCTCTTTTTAATTTTGATTTTGAAAATGCTACCTTTTCTCTAAGTTCTATTGACGAATTTTTATGGCTAATACTAAAGACAACTAACTTCATTTTTTCACCTTCTATTTTCTAAAGTGTGGATTGTAGTGCCTCTCTACCTCTTTCTATGACTATATCAGCTATTCTTCTATCGGCACCTATATGTTCTCCCATAATAAAT
>JAAYNB010000101.1 GCA_012521085.1 Clostridiales bacterium
AGGATGAAGGTTTTTTGTATTTTAAAATAAAAAAATGGAGGGAAGAAAAATGCAAAAAGAAAAAGGATTATTTGGAGAATATGGTGGTGCATATGTACCTAATGAATTAAAGGATGTATTGGCTGAACTGGAAAAAGGATTTGAAGAAGCAATGAAAGATGAGGAGTTTTTAAAAGAATTTGATTACTATTTAAAAGAATATGTGGGAAGGGAAAATCCATTATATTATGCCGAAAGACTATCGGATGAAATAGGTGGAGCAAAGATTTACTTTAAGAGAGAAGATTTAAATCATACGGGAGCACATAAGATAAATAATGCAATAGGACAGGGTCTTTTGGCAAAGAGAATGGGTAAGACTAGAGTAATAGCTGAGACAGGTGCAGGTCAACATGGAGTAGCAACTGCCACAGTATGTGCATTACTGGGATTAGATTGTATAGTTTATATGGGTGAAAAGGACACAAAAAGACAGGAGTTAAATGTCTTTAGAATGGAAATTTTAGGTGCAGAAGTTGTAGCTGTAAAGGATGGCAATAGAACATTAAAAGAAGCCGTAGATGCAGCTTTAAAAGATTATGTAGAAAATGCAGAAAACACCTTTTATCTATTAGGATCAGCAGTAGGTCCCCATCCATATCCTACTATTGTGAAAACATTTCAATCAGTAATAGGAACTGAGGCCAGGGAACAAATACTAAAAGTGGAAAATAGATTACCTGATTATATAGTTGCCTGTGTAGGTGGTGGTAGTAATGCCATAGGACTTTTCCATCCTTTCTTTAATGATAAAGAAGTAAAAATGATAGGAGTAGAACCAGGAGGAGAAGGTTTAGATACTAATAAACATGCAGCAAGTATTAATAAAGGAACAAGTCAGATTATTCATGGATTTAGATGCTATGCTTTAGAGCATGATACATATTCCATAGCTGCAGGTTTAGATTATCCAGGAGTGGGACCAGAGCATAGTTATTATAATGATATAAAAAGAGCAGAATATACTTCTGTTACAGATGAAGAGGCTTTAGATGCCTTCTTTACCTTGTCAAAGACAGAGGGTATAATACCCGCCCTAGAAAGTGCTCATGCTGTAGCATATGCAATTAAACTAGCCAAAACATTAGATAGAGAAAAGATAATAATAGTAAATCTATCTGGCAGAGTAGATAAGGATGTTGCTCAAGTTAAAGAAATAATGAATAAATAAAATATAAAAAATTTATATTATAAAATTTATAAAACCTTAAGAATTTTTTTCTTAAGGTTTTGTTTATTAGGAGAAGATTTAAGATATATAATATAAGTTTTTTATAAACTTTTATTTGCCAAGATAAATTTATGACAAAAAACATAAACTGTGATTGTTAATATGAATTTGTGATATATAATGGTATATACAATTTTCACATAGAAATATTCATTTATTAATGTTATAATAATTGGCATAATATAGAATATATTCAAATTATTTTGAATATATTTACTTTTTTACATAATATATACTTAATTCTAATATAGCAATTAGAAATATTTTATCAACTACAGATTCAATTACTAGAAATTTGGAAGGGTATTATTGACAATGAAGTTAAAAACAAGAATAATTTTATCTACTACATTAATTTGTATAATTAGCATATTATCCATTACCATTATTAATTATAATATGTCTATTAAGAATTTAGAAAAAGAAGTGAGTAACAGATCCCAGTTAGAAAATATTCTTATATCAAAAGATATAGATAAATGGGCTGCCTTACAAAAAGATTCCCTTGATGAAATTATGGAAGGATTATCTTCTTTAATAATTATGAATATGATTTTGTATATAATTATTTAAGAGAAGGTATGGTATATAGGTGCTCATTCTACTGATGATTTTTACATATCAGAGCCATATATAGATGCAATGTCTGGGAAAATGGTATTGACTATTTCAAAGGCCTTTAAAACTAGCGATGGGGTATCAGGTACCATGGCCACAGATATTCAAATAGACTTTTTAGTAGATTTAATAGCTAATGTAGATTTAGGTGAAAATTCCTATGCCTTTTTAATGGACAATAGAGGTAATATAATTACCCATAGAAATGATGAATTCAAGCCAAATGAAGGTGAATATGTTGATGTTAAAAATATATTAGATGGAGAACTTATGAATTTAATAGAGGAAGATGGACTTAAATTGTTGTCCTAATAATTTCCCTATTAATATCATTATACATATCTAATTCTATTACTAAACCTATAATAAATACTGTAAAAATAGCAGAAAATATAGGAAATTTAAATCTATTGGGTGTAATAGATGGAAAAGATTTGCAAAGAAATGATGTAATAGGACAAATGTATAATTCATATCAAAATATAATTTTAAAATTAAAGATTTTATGAAGGATATGAAAGAATCCATAGGTATAAATCATCAAGTATATGAAGAAACAGTAGAAAAATTAAATATTTTAGTAAAGGAAACGGAGGATACCTCAGCCACAACTGAAGAATTATCTGCAACTATAAAACAAGTTGCTGCTTCCATAAATGAAATATCTATAACAGTTGAAGAGTCTACAGCTGTCACAAATAATATAGCAGAAAAAAATATAAATATGACAGATGCTATTGTCAATATAAATGATATAATGGAAAGAAATAAAATAATTTCAGATAGATTAGAGAACATAGTAGCTCAGGTAAAATTTTAAAACATAAAACGAAAGGATGTAATCAAATGAGGAAATACAAGGGAATAATATTTGATTTAGATGGAACTTTAATAAATTCCATAGAAGATATAGTTGATAGTATGAATGAGGTTTTAAATGAATATGGTATGGCTACATTTACTCTTGAGGAATATAAAACAAAAATAGGTTCAGGTATTAGAAATTTAGTCAAAAGAAGCCTGCCAGAGAACACAAAAGAGGAAGAGATAGATGAAGCTGTAAAATTATATGAAAAATTCTATGAAAAAAACTATTTGAATAAAACTAAAGCCTATGAAGGTATAGATGAACTTTTGGAAAAATTAGTTGAAATGGATATAAAATTAGGCATTAATTCTAATAAAAAAGATAATTATACAAAAGAGTTGGCAAAAAAAATATTTAAGAATATACCTTTTATTAAGGTATTTGGAGAAAGAGAGGGTATTCCAATAAAACCTGATACAACTACCATGCTGGAAATAGTAGAGGCCATGGAATTACAACCTGAGGAAGTATTATATATTGGAGATTCTGATGTAGATATGATAACAGGAAAAAATGCAAATATGGATACAGTAGGAGTAGAATGGGGATTTAGGTCAAAAGAAGAATTAATATCTTCGGGGGCAACTTACATCATATCCACTCCTAAAGATTTATTAGATATAATTATATAATTAAATTTCTTTCTTCATATTTTCTTCATAATCATATTCTATAATGTACTTAACAAGATGAGATAATAAAAAAATAAGGAGGAATATATTATGAAGAAAAAATTATTATTAACATTAAGTGTAGTGATGATAGGATTAGTGTTTATAGGGAATTATTCCTTTGCCAAAGATTTAGATAGTAATTTTTCTATAGTTTCAAATGTTCAAGAAAAATCAATAGTAAGAGAAAATGAGGATTATAGATATGGTTATGGCCATTGGCATGGAGGTTATGGTTGTCCTGGATTTGGCTATGAAAATAGAGAACATATGATTGAAATTATGAAAAAGAGTGGTTATGATAATATGGTCAAATGGATGGAAGAAGGGAATTATGAAGCAATTGATAAATATATGAGAAGCCTTACCATAGAAGAATACAATGAGATGATGGAAAATATCCATAATAATAGAATTGAATATTTTGAAAAAGAAGGCATAACAAAAAGAGGGTATTATCATCATGGTATGGGCATGGGCAGAATGAGAAGAATGTTTTAATCAAAATTATTTAATTAATAAGTCCAGTATTGAAAAATACTGGACTTTATAGTATTCTAA
>JAAYNB010000102.1 GCA_012521085.1 Clostridiales bacterium
AGGCAAAAATCAGTATATCATATGTACAGAAAAAATGAAAAAAGAAGCTGCATATACTATGCTATTATCCAATCATCTCCATAGAGCAGAAGAATTTGATGAATTTATTATACACTATCAACCACAGATTAATATTGATACAGGAGAAATAATAGGATTGGAGGCTTTATTACGTTGGGATCATCCTGAACTAGGTATAATACCTCCCAATGTGTTCATACCCATTGCTGAAAATAATGGTTTAATAAATAGTATTGGACAATGGGTCTTGAAAAGTGTAGCTACTCAGTCTAAGAAATGGCAGGATATGGGTCTATCACCTTTAAAAATCGCTGTTAATTTATCTACTGTACAATTTAACAATCCCAATATTGTACAGGATATTAAATGGATTTTAAAAGAAACAGGATTAAATCCAATGTATCTAGAATTGGAAATTACAGAATCTGCTGTGACTAAAGAAATAAATTATACTATAAACACTTTACAAGAACTTAAAAAATTAGGTATATCTATTTCAATTGATGATTTTGGAACAGAGTATTCTTCCCTTAATAGGTTAAAAGTTCTTCCCATTGACCGTATTAAAATCGATATGCAATTTGTTCGAGGTATAGAAATTGATGAAAAAGATAGAGCAATTATCAAAGTTATTATTAATTTAGCAAAAAATTTAAATATGAAGGTTCTTGCTGAAGGGGTGGAAACAAAAAATCAATTAGATTATCTCTATGATAAAGGATGTCATGATGTCCAAGGATATTATTATTATAAACCTATGCCAGCTGATGAAATCCAATCTTTATTGGAATCTATTAATAATAAAAAATAACTTGCCAACAAATTGATGAGATAAACTAAGTTTATCTCATCTTACATACCCTACATATTCGTTTGATATTAATTTTTTCCTGCTGACAATTTTCATTAATTATCTCTATAATTTGGTCCATGGTATGATTTTTTACACAAGTACCTTCCGTTAGTTTATTTTCATACATAATATCCTCGGCTTCTTTTAAAATTTTTTGAATTTTATATTCTTTATATGTCTTTGTGGCATATCCTAGTGCAATTGATATTTCTACTCCATTTATACTTTCCTCTGCACATTTCTTATGGATTCTCTCAATAATTTTTTTGGCAACATCTTCAGTAGTTTGGGGTAGTAAAATTGCAAATTCATCTCCACCTATTCTAACAATTATATCATCTGCCCTGCAAACTTTCTTCAAGATTTGTGCTATTTTAATTAAAAGCTCATCTCCTACAGCATGGCCAAAAGAATCATTTAAGAGTTTTAATCCATTTACATCTCCTATGATGATTGTCAAAGGTAAATTTCTCTTAGTATCTAGTCTTTTTAATTCCGTTTCAAAAAATCTTCTATTGTATAATTTTGTTAAATGATCATGGAAACTTAAATATTCAATTTCTTTTTGTTTTCTTACCTTTTCTAATTCAATTTCTTTTTGTTTCGTAACATCTCTAGCAGAAATATAAATTAAATCTTCAATTGATTTTATACGCCATTCAATATATTTGTATTTACTGGATTTTGATTTACAGCGATTTAAAAACTGTTTTATAATGCTTTCATCATTATCTTCATTTATCATATTAGATGTGAATTCATAATCATCAGGATGAACATAATCCAATATATTTTTACCCTTAAGTTCTTCAATAGAGTATTCTAATGTGTTTTCCCATTCTGGATTTAATCTGAGAAACTCACCTTTTTTATTAGCTATACATAATAAATCCAAATTAGATGTAAAAAAAGTATCTAATTCAACTTGTTTTAATTTAAGCTTTTCCTCCGTCTCTTTTTCCTCTGTAATATCATTAAAAATTGTAGTGAAATATCCAGGCTCATTACTATAGGCTATAATATTATACCAGCGATTTAAATCTTGAGAGTACTCTTTAAGTTCAATCCTCTTTCCCGTCATGGCAACTTCACCATAAGTAGAAATCCAATCAAATCCTTCCTTCGTAGCCTTTGCTATAACTTCTGTATATCTATTATTTATTATTTCTTTTCTACTTACTCCAGTGATTTTTTCAAAGGCCTGATTTATATCTAAATAAATATAATCTATTGGCTTGCCCTTTTCATCTAATATAATTTTATGGTAGGCATATGCATTTGGTAGATATTCAATTAGATTCTTATGATAATCTTTAGGCAACAAAGATTTCACCCCTTTCGCATAGGATTTCTTATCTTTATACAATTTATTTTAATAAAATAAGCTATTTAAAATATTTTACTCTTTTACCATTATAATGTTTTGTCCATTTTGTCATAAGAATCATAAATTAATAAAT
>JAAYNB010000103.1 GCA_012521085.1 Clostridiales bacterium
AGTGATGGATTAGAAGAAGTTTTAACATTAAATAATATTGAAAATCGAAATGTGGAAGATATGCAAAGTATAGAAAATACATACAAAAATTTAAATGAATCAAATGATGAGAAAACCAATCATGATTTAAGAATTATAAATAGTCATCAATGGAGTATTTTGACAATGTTGAAAGAAGAAGATGCACAAGGTCTTAAAGAGGGTAAGGCCATAAAAATAAGACAACGGGGAGATAATAGGGAATATAATGCTGTTGTTAGAAAGATTAACCATAAAGAAGGCGAAAATGCTATAATCATAATAGATGCAACTGAATTTATGGAAGATTTTCATAATAAAAGAAAAATAGAGTTGGATATTATAAAGAATAGTTATGATGGTATAATGATACCAAATACATCTATAATAGAAAAAGATGGTCAGTTAGGTGTTTATAGAATTGATATCAACGGATTTTATATATTTACACCTATAAAAATAAAGGGTAGTAATAGAGATTACTCCATAGTATATTATGGTAATTTTGAAGAGAAGAGAGAGGATGAAACTATAATAGTTAATACAATTAATTTTTATGATGAAATTGCCATAAATGCTGACAAAATAACTGAGGGAATGAGAATTGGAAAATAAAGAAGGAGGAATATTTTTGACGTTAGATATTAAGAAAAACCTTGCTGATATAAAAAATCAAATTAAGGATTCTGCATCTAAGGTAGGTAGGAGTTTTGAAGATATAGAAATAATAGCCGTTACTAAAGGAGTTGATGTGGATGTAATAGAAGAGGCAATTAATAATGATATAAATAATATTGCAGAAAATAAGGTTCAAGAATTGATAAAGAAGTATGAATTAATAGGCAATAAAGTTAAATGGCATATGATTGGTCATTTGCAGAGAAATAAGGTAAAATATATTATTGACAAAGTTGAACTCATACATTCTTTAGATTCTTATAGATTAGCAGTTGAAATAGATAAAAGGGCTAAAGAGCATAATAAAATAATGCCATGTCTGTTACAAATAAATGTATCAGAAGAAGAGTCTAAATATGGGATAAGTCCCAATGAAGTAATGGATATATTAAAAAAGATAGACAAACTTGATAATATACGAATTGATGGTTTAATGACCATGGCACCATATACTGATGTAATTGAAAAAACTAGAAAATATTTTAAAAAATTAAAAGAAATATCATTAAGTATTAATACGCAGGATTTCAGTAGTGTAAAAATGAAGTATTTATCAATGGGTATGTCCAATGACTTTACAGTAGCCATTGAAGAAGGTGCAAATTTAGTTAGGATAGGAAGTAAGATTTTTAAATAATTAAATAAAAATATTTTAGATTAGGGGGAGAATTCATGTCAGGAAAAATAATTGATAAAGTAAAATATTTTATGGGTTTAGATGTTTTTGAAGATGAGAATGAAGAAATAGAGGAAAAAACATATCAAAATAATTATGAAGATGTATCTACTTTTAAAACCACTACTAATATGAAAAGTAAAGTAGTAAATCTACATACTAATCAACAAATGAACGTAGTAATCTATGAGCCAAATAATTTTGATGAGGCTCCAGAAATTGTAGATAATTTAAAAAATAGTAAGCCAGTAATTGTAAACTTGGAAAGTATAGATGCAGATTTAGCTAGAAAATTCTTTGATTTTTTAAATGGTGCAATTTATGCTTTAGATGGTAATATTCAAAAAGTATCTGCAGGAATATTTATACTTGCTCCTAAAAATGTGGATATAACTGGTAACATTAAAGAAGAATTAAAAAATAAAGGTATATTTCCTTGGCAGAAATAATAGAAAGGTTGTGAATGGTTTTGTTTTCAACAATGAATATTATAGGAGCATTAAATTATTTAGATAGAATTATAAATATATTAATATTGGCCAGAGTTGTTTTATCCTGGACTAATCCTAATCCATATAGCAGTATAGTAAGATTTATCTATGGTGTGACTGAACCTATATTGGCTCCTATAAGAAATCTTATTTATAGATTAGGGTACAATGGTATGATAGACTTTTCACCTATATTGGCAATTTTTTTAATTAATATTCTATTTGATATAATTATAAGGATGGTAATAGCTCTGTGATAGATAAAGAAAAATATATACCCCATATTAGAGATGAAGACTTAAGATTTTTATTAGTACAAATATTAGATAGTGTAGAAATTGTAATTAGAAATCATGATATAAAAACTTCTGATTTTCTAAATCTCTATGAAATAAATGAGACTATTAAAATTCTACACTCATTTAATAATATTTCATGGAGTACTAATGGTGGATATGAGGATGCTGAAAGAAAAGTTTTAATTATATATCATGACTATATAGTTGCTGATACCATTGAGAACCCATTGGCCTGTTTAAAAATCACTAAAAATACTAAAATAGGCAATCTAAACCACAGGGATTATCTTGGAGCATTATTATCTCTTGGCATAAAAAGAGAAAAAGTTGGTGATATAGTTTTACATGAAAATGGCTCTTATGTAATTTTAAAAAAAGAATTGAAGGATTTTGTAAAATTTAATTTAGATAAAGTAAGAAATATTAGTATATCAGTTGAAGAAATAGATTTTAAAGATATGAGACCATTGGAAACAAAATATAAAAATATAGTGGGAACTGTTGCATCTTTAAGATTAGATAATATTATAAGTTTAGCTTTAAAAATTTCTCGAACAGATGCACAAAATTTGGTTGATTTAGATAGGGTATATGTAAATTGGGCTTTGGTAGATAAAAATTCTTATGAAATTAAAGAAAATGATGTTCTTTCCATACGTGGTAGAGGACGTGTCATTGTAGATGAAATTCAGGGTAAAACAAAAAAAAATAGAATACATATAAAACTTAAAAAACCAATATGATAATGGAGGTGCTTCTTTTTATGCTTACACCTTTAGATATTCAAAACAAAGAGTTTAAAAGAAGTATAAGAGGTTATAAAGAAGATGAGGTAGACGAATTTTTAGATGAAATTATGGTTCATTATGAAAAACTATTTAAAGAAAATGCTGAATTAAAAGATCAGGTAGAGGCTATTAAAAAACAATTAGAACAATTCACGGATATAGAGGAAACTTTAAAAAATACTTTAGTTATAGCGCAAAATACTGCTGAAGATGTAAAGAGTAATGCTTCTAAAAAAGCCCAACTAATCATTGATGAGGCTGAATTAAAAGCTAAAGAAATTATAGAAAAAGCAAAAAAAGATGTAGAAGATGTTGCATTGGAATATGAAAATGTAAAAAAACAAATGCAAATATTTAAAACCAGATATAGAACTTTATTAATGTCACAATTAGATGCATTAGAAATTGATGAAAAAGAAATGGAAGAATTGTAATATATAATTAAAAAATATGGTCTCCTTAAATTTGTATTTGCTAAAGGAGATTTTAATTTTTTAAGTTTTTAATCTTTTTTAGGAGGAATATAGATATGGATATAATAGGTATTATTGGTGCTATGGATGAAGAAGTAGATATTTTAAAAGAAGAAATGACAGTAAGAGAAGTAAAAAATATAGCTAATATGAAATTTTATATAGGCACTTTAGTTGGTAAAAATGTAGTTTTAGTACGTTGTGGTATAGGGAAAGTAAATGCTACAGTATGCACACAGATATTAATAGGTCAATTAGGTGCTACGAAAATAATAAATACTGGTGTTGCTGGAGCTATACATAAAGACTTAGATGTGTTAGATATTGTAATTTCAACAGATGTTCAACAACATGATTTTAACTCTACAGCTTTTGGATATAAAATAGGTGAAATACCTAGAATGGACACTTCTATTTTTGAAGCAGATCAACAATTAATAGATAAGGCATATTTGGCTGCTAAAAAGGCATTAAAAAATCAAAATATATTAAAAGGACGAATTGTATCTGGAGATACTTTTGTAGGTGATAGTGAATTAAAAGATCATCTTGAAAAGAATTTCAATGCTTTTTGTACTGAAATGGAAGGTGCAGCAATTGGACACACATGTTATTTAAATAATATACCATTTGTTATAATTAGGGCTATGTCTGATAAAGCTGATGGATCTGCCCATGAAAATTTTAACGAATTTGTTAAAATTGCATCTAATAATTCAAAAACAATTATTATGGATATGTTAAAATATACATAAAGTATAATGGGAATCATTACTATATATGTAAAAAATAATTATAAATAAATCTAAATTAAAAGGTTAAAATATAAAATATATAATGATAGGAGAATTAATATGTCCCAAAACAAAAAAACTCCTACACTTGAAGATAAAATAGAAGAATTATCTAACAAAATGGATAGATTAAGAATAGCCGAATATATAGAACTAAATAAAAATCCCAAAAGATTAATTTTTATGAATTTTGCAATAGGAATAGCAAGAGGTATTGGGATGGGTATAGGTTTTACATTATTATCCGGATTAGTAATAGCTTTACTAGCATATATCCTAAGGAGTTGGGTCAATCTCCCCTTTATTGGAAAGTTAATTGCTGATTTAATTGAAATTATTGAAACATATAGATAGGAGGAGTAAATCTGGAAAGACAAACCCAAGAATATTTTAAGAAAAAATTAATAGAGACAAGAGATAATTTAATTAATACATTAGAAAAAATGGATGATAATTATCCCCAAGATGCATCAATGAAAGAAAGTATGAATGAATTATCTTCATATGACAATCATCCTGCTGATATGGGAACAGAAATGTTTATGGCATCTATGCAGATGAGTTTAAAAGAAAATGAAAAAGCCATGTTGTATAAAATTGATAGAGTATTAGATAGAATTGAAAATAATCAATATGGAATATGCCATATATGTAATAAAAATATTGATATAGAAAGATTAGAGATTTTACCAGAAACGGATCTTTGTATAGAATGTGAAGAAAAAGAAATAAATTTATATAAAAATGATGGAAATAATATTAGAAATAAAGATGTGTTAAACTCAAGTTTTGGAAAATCTAATAAAGATGATGATAATTATACTGGTTTTGATGGTGAGGATACTTATCAAGCAGTGGCCAGATTTAATAAAATTAAAAATGATCCATCCTTTGGTACAGGTGATAATTTAGGTATATATGACGAAGAGGAATAAGGTACTTTTGTATCTTTTTTCTTTTTTAAATGGTATAATCATAAAAGTAATAAAATTTTGGGGGAAATATAGTATGAATTATATGATATCTTTAATAGTTTTGCTGATTGATCAGTTGACAAAAATTTTAGTATTAAAATATTTAAAAAGCATAGGCAGTTTACCTATTATCAAAAATATAATCCATTTTACTTATGTAGAAAATAGAGGGGCAGCCTTTGGCATCTTACAAAATCAAAGATTATTTTTTATTATAATAACTTTTATTGTAGTTGGATTTATAGTATTTTATTTTCATAAAAAGGACTATTATCCAAAACCTATGATGATTGGTCTAAGTCTTATAGTAGGTGGAGCCATTGGCAATTTAATTGATAGAATATTATATGGTTTTGTAGTAGATTTTATTGATTTTAGGGTATGGCCTGTTTTTAATATGGCAGATTCAGCCATAGTTATAGGACAAATTTTAATAGTTTATGTAATATTAAAATATGATGTATTAGATCAAAGGGAGATATAGGATTTGAAGAAAGAAATGTTAATTATATCAAAATTAGATGAAGGTAGTAGATTGGATGTCTATTTAGCAGAGCAGTATAGTGAATATAGTAGAAGCTATATACAAAAGTTAATAAAAAATGAATTAATCAAAGTTAATAATAAATTGGAAAAGAACAGATATATTTTAAAAGAAAATGATGAAATAGAAATAATAATCCCAACTATTACTGAAAAAGAGATAATGCCTCAAAATATACCATTAGATATTATTTATGAAGATAATGATATAATTGTTTTAAATAAACCTCAGGGAATGGTTGTTCATCCAGCTACATCTCATTATGAAAATACATTGGTAAATGCATTATTATATTATTATAAAGATCAACTATCTTCTATTAATGGAAAACTTAGACCTGGGATAGTTCATAGAATAGATATGGATACTTCAGGTTTGTTAATGATTGCAAAAAATAATGATGCACATCTTTTTTTAGCACAACAATTAAAAAATCGTACTGTTCTTAGAAAATATCATGCAATTGTACTAGGAAATATTAAAGAAGATGAATTCACTATTGATGCTCCAATAGCCAGACATCCAGTACAACGCTTAAAAATGACTGTGTCAGAAGATGGACGTAGGGCCATTACCCATATAAAAGTAATAGAAAGATTAGATAATTATACATATGTGGAAGCTAAATTAGAAACAGGTAGGACCCACCAGATAAGAGTACATTTATCACATATAAATAATCCCATATTAGGAGATGAAATATATGGTGGTGTAACAAAGAAATTTAATTTAGATGGACAAGTCCTCCATGCTAAAACTTTAGGTTTTATCCATCCTAGTACCAAAGAATATATGGAATTTGACTCTTCATTGCCCGAGAATTTTAAAAAGGTTTTAAGATCATTAAACAATGAAATCGCAAATTAAAGATTAAACTTAATTATTTAATATTGATTGAGGTGTATGAATATGAAAAAACAAGTAAAATTAATGGATGAAAACGCTATTAATAGAGCCATTACCAGGATAGCCCATGAAATATTAGAAAAAAATAAAGGTGCAAAGGATATTATTTTAATAGGTATTAAAACAAGAGGTATACCGCTGGCCAACAGATTGGCTCAAAGGATTAAAGAAATAGAAAATACTGAAATAAAAGTAGGTTTTGTAGACATAACCCTATATAGAGATGATTTATCAAAAGAAAGTCTTGATCCTGTTATTCATGGTTCAAAAATAGATTATAATATTGATGATAAGATAGTCATATTAGTAGATGATGTATTATTTACAGGTAGAACTGTAAGAGCTGCTCTAGATGCACTTGTAGATATTGGTAGACCAAGAGCCATTCAATTAGCCATATTAGTAGATAGGGGACATAGAGAATTGCCAATTAGGGCAGATTATGTAGGAAAAAATGTGCCTACATCAAGAGAAGAAATTGTGAAAGTCCAACTAGAAGAAACAGATGGTATAAATCTTGTTACGATTGAAGAAGACAAAAAATAGGAACTGAGGCTAGTTCCTATTTTGATGTAATTAAACATTAATTTGTCTTTTTAATATTGATAATATTTTTTTCTTCTCCATTGGCTAATATGGTTACTTGATTATCATATATAACCATACCAGGTTTTGCACCTTTAGGTTTACGAACATGTTTTCTTAAAGTATAATCAACGGATACATTGGGGCTACCTTTAGCTTTGCTGTAATAAGCTGCAAGATTAGCAGCTTCTAATAAAGATATTTCACCAGGTTCTTTATTATCAGTTTTTAATATAACATGTGAACCAGGCATGTCTTTTATATGAAACCATAGATCATCTTTATTTGCAACCTTAAAAGTGATTTCATCATTTTGTTTATTGTTTTTTCCTACTAAGATTTCAAAGCCTTCAGAAGAAATATATTTTGAATAACCAGATTGTTTATAATGTTTTATATTGTTTTTCTTAGATCTTTTTTTAATATATCCAGTTTCTATTAATTCATTTTGGATTTCGTCTAAATCTGATATATAGTGAGATTGATCTATACTGACAATAATTTGTTCCAAATAGTCAATTTCAGTTTTAGTTATTTTTAATTGTCTATCTATTTCTGAAAGAGCTTTTTTAGCTTTATTGTATTTTTTATAATAATTTTGAGCATTTTGAGCAGGAGATAATTTTTTATCTAATTTGATGGTAATAGTGGGGTAATTTTCATCATAAAAGTTTACAACCTCTATTTTATCATCATTTTTATTAATTTTATACAGATTACTGGTAAGCAAATCACCTTTAAGTTTATAAATGTCAAGTTTTTTGGCTTTAGCTAAATCTTTATGTAGATTTTGCATTTTATTATATAATCTGTTTAATTTTGTAGTAATATTTTTTCTAAGGGAATGAGATTTTTGATAAATTCTTTCCCTAATATCACGTTCTATATAGAATATTTCTAACATGGAACTAACTGTATCAGTTTCATGTTTTATATATGAGGAAAGATGATTAATATCTATTACATTAAAGTCAATATATTTGTTATTATCATATGTATAATAAGATGGTATATAATTGTTATTTTTTACCTTTTTAAATATATTGTAGAAGGCATTATATAAATTATCTAGACTTTCTTGTGAAAGATTATTTAATAATAAATCTTCTTCATTTTCTGATTGATAACAAATTTCTCTTGCAATTAAAGGTGAAACACCTGTAAAACTATTTATTATACTTTTGTATAGAGGCATATGGGAATTTGGTTTTAATGCCTTAAAAAAATCTTCTGGATTTTCAATATCCAAAGGATTAAATTTATTTTGAGAAGGGGGCATGATATATTTTAAACCAGGAAGTACTTGACGATAACGGCTTACATCTAATGATACTTTTTTAATACTATCTATAATTATATTTGTTTCACTATGAACAAGAATAATATTGCTATGACGACCCATCATTTCAACAATTAAATCTATTGACTTGACCATATTTAATTCATCAAAGGTTTCAAATCGAAATTTAATGATTCTATCAAAATTTGGTTGTATAATAGATACTATTTTACTACCCTGTAAATATTTTCTTAATACCATACAAAAATTAGGTGCTATGGCAGGATTGTCTTTATTTACTTCGGTGAAATGTACTCTAGGATAATTGCTATTAGCTGATAAAAGTAATTTTAAACTTTTACCTTGAATCCTTATATGCATAATAATTTCATCTATCTCTGGTTGATAGATTTTTTCAACTCGATTATAATTTAATAAATTTTTAAATTCATGAACTAAGGCAGATATAACTACTCCATCTAATGCCATATTTAATTCCTCCCACTACTAAATTTAGTAATCATAATATAGCATAAAAGATAGTGAAATGCAAAGAAAAGTCTAGGAATATGATGAAAATTAAATAAAACTATTGCAATCTATAGATATAATTAGTATGCTTTTAATATGTAAGATATATTTGGTATATTTAAATATATATATAATTAATATGGTTAAATTTTGTTAGAATATATATTAATCTATACTATTAGATTAAAGAATTAGTTAATAGTAACTCTGAAAAATGGGGGATGAATCATGTTGAGGAGTATGACTGGTTTTGGAAGTGGAGAAGCTCAGGACAAAGAAAAATACTGTAATGTGGAATTAAAATCTGTAAACCATCGTTATATGGATATAAGTATTAAAATGCCTAGGTTCCTTACATATTTAGAAGAAGATATTAGAAAACTCATAAAAGAACATATAAAAAGAGGTAGGGTAGAAGTTTATATAAACTATAAAAACCTAGAGGGAAAAGATGTTCAGGTTACAACTGATATTGGTTTAATTGAGGAGTATATAAAAGCATTGGATTTAATCCATGATACATTTAAAATAAAGAAGAAATTAGATGTAACAACAGTTGCTAACTTTCCCGAGGTTTTAAAATTAGAAAATGTTGAGGAAGATGGAGAAGAAATATGGGATGTTTTAAAGGAAGCATTAAATATAGCATTAGAAAATCTATTACATATGCGAGAAACAGAGGGAAATAAACTGAAAGAAGATTTAGACAAACGATTGGGAATTTTAATGGCTCTAATGAAAAAAATAGAAGAAAGAAGTACTTTAATTGTAGCTGAATATAAGGAACGACTTACAAATAGAATTAAAGAACTTTTGGATGATAATATTGAAATAGATGAGAGTAGATTGGCAATGGAAATTGCATTATTTGCTGATAAAAGTAATATTACGGAAGAAATAATAAGATTTTATAGCCATATTGAACAATTTAAAGCATCAATAAATAATGGTGATGATGCTGTAGGTAGAAAATTGGACTTTATTATACAGGAATTAAATAGAGAGATTAATACAATAGGCTCAAAATCAAATGACTTAATTACTTCTAACACAGTGGTAGAAGTAAAAAGTGAGTTAGAAAAGATTAGAGAGCAAATACAAAATATTGAATAAGGAGGAAGACAATGAAAATGAAATTGATAAATATTGGATTTGGAAATATAGTATCAGCTAGCAGGATTGTGGCCATTGTCAGCCCAGAGTCTGCGCCTATTAAAAGAATAATACAAGATGCCAGAGATAAAGGTATGTTAATTGATGCTACATATGGTCGAAGGACAAGAGCTGTTATTGTGGCAGATAGTGAACATATCATTTTATCCGCTGTCCAACCTGAAACAGTAGGACATAGATTAGATGTAAAAGATAATAAAGAAATGGAAAATACAATTGAAGATGAATAATTATAATGCAATAGGAGGAAGTTATGAGTAAAAAAGGTTTACTAATAGTTATATCTGGTCCATCTGGGGCGGGGAAAGGGACAATTTGTAAAGAATTATTGAACAGAAATAAAAACATAAAACTTTCTATATCTGCAACAACTAGGCCACCTAGAAAAGGTGAAGTAGATGGTGAAAATTATTTTTTTACTAAAAAAGAAGAATTTGAAGAAATGATAAAAAATGATACACTTTTAGAATATGCTAAAGTATATGATAACTATTATGGTACCCCAGAAGAATATGTTATAAAGAATTTAGAAAATGGTAGCAATGTATTATTAGAAATAGATATTGTAGGAGCACTTAAAGTAAAGGCCAAGTATGAAGAAGCTATTTTAATCTTTATACTACCTCCTTCACTTGAAGAATTAAAAAATAGAATTGTAGGCAGAGGAACAGAAAGTGAAGAAGATATTAAAAAAAGATATGGCTCTGCCCTAGATGAGATAGAACAAGCTATAAAATATGATTATGCAGTTATAAATTATGATGTTAAAAGAGCTACTGATGATATAGAAGCTATTATTCGTGCTGAGGGATGTAAAATGATGAGAATGGACAAAATTATTAAGAAAATATTTTAAGGAGTGTGGTTTTATGTTATATCCATCAACAAAAGAATTAATGGAAAAAGTAGATAGTCGATATACCCTGGTGGTGGCTGTGGCAAAGAGAGCTAGACAGTTAATAGATGGAAGTGAACCAAGAGTGGAGCCAAAATCACATAAACCAGTTTCTATAGCAACTCAAGAAATTGTGGAAAATGTTGTTTTTCCAGTAATAACATCTGATGAAAAAAATAAGGAGATGACCTCATAATGTTAGAAGGTAAAAATATTTTACTAGGTGTTACTGGGGGTATTGCTGCTTATAAAGCCTGTGATATTGTTAGTAGATTAATAAAATTAAATGCTAATATAGATGTAATAATGACAAAATCAGCCATGGAATTTGTACGACCACATACATTTCAGGCTTTAAGTCAAAATCCTGTAATCACAGATACTTTTCAGTCTCCTAGATATTGGGATATAGAACATATATCTCTAGCCCAAAAAGCTGATGTATTTTTAATTGCACCTGCTACTGCAAATATTATAGGTAAGGTAGCAAATGGAATTGCTGATGATATGTTATCTACAACTATTATGGCATCAGATGCAAAAATAGTTTTTGCACCA
>JAAYNB010000104.1 GCA_012521085.1 Clostridiales bacterium
TAAAAGTTGGAGATGTTATAGAATCTGGTGAAGATGCAGATATTAAAATTGGTAATGCATTGCCATTAAGGAATATTCCTGTTGGTACTAATGTACACAATGTGGAATTGAAACCTGGAAAGGGAGCTCAGTTAGTAAGATCAGCTGGAGCTGAAGCACAACTTATGGCTAAAGAAGGAAATTATTGTCAATTAAGACTTCCTTCAGGTGAATTTAGACTTATAAGACTTGATTGTAAAGCAACTATAGGTCAAGTTGGGAATATTGAACATGAAAATATCACACTAGGAAAAGCAGGAAGAAGTAGACACTTAGGTAAGAGACCTCATGTAAGAGGTAGTGTAATGAATCCAAATGACCATCCACATGGTGGTGGTGAAGGTAGAACTCCTATTGGAATGCCAAGTCCTGTTACTCCATGGGGTAAACCAACACTTGGATATAAAACACGTGATAAAAACAAAGAATCAAATAAATATATTGTATCTAGAAGAAAGAAATAATCTAGTAGCTTAACTACGGAGTATAGATATACACATACTTCTGAAGGGAGGAAAAGTAATGGGTACAACAGCTAGAAAAAAACCTTTTGTTCATAAAGGTCTATTTAAAAAGATACAAGAAATGAACGAAAAGAATGAAAAAAGAGTTATTAAGACTTGGTCAAGGTCTTCTACTATATATCCTGAGATGATTGGACATACAATAGCAGTCCATGATGGTAGAAAACATGTTCCCGTATATATTACAGAAGACATGGTAGGACATAAATTAGGTGAATTTGCACCTACAAGAACCTATAGAGGACATGCGGACAGCGACAAAACATCAAAAAGAAAATAATAATTAACTAATAGAAATTAAAAACTTATATAAGTAATCCATCACTTGATCTGAAATATGGAAGGAGGTCATACCATGGAAGCAAGAGCAATTTTAAGATACGTTAGAATAGCTCCAAGAAAAGCTCAACAAGTTGTTAATCTAATAAGAGGTAAAAATGTTGATGAAGCATTGGCAATACTAAAATTCACACCTAGGGGAGCAGCTCCAATTGTAGAAGGACTTGTGAAGTCAGCTATAGCAAATGCTGAAAACAACTATAATATGGATAGAGAAAAGCTATATATTGCAGAAATTTATGCAAACCAAGGACCAACAATGAAACGTTTTAGACCTAGAGCTCGAGGTAGAGCTACTATGATAAGAAAAAGAACCAGTCATATAGAAGTAGTTTTAAAAGAAAAACAGGATTAAGGAGGGGAAATAATGGGTCAAAAAGTAAATCCACATGGATTGAGGGTAGGAATCATAAAAGATTGGGATACCAAATGGTATGCTGATAAAAAAGATTTCTCTGACCTGCTAATCGAAGATTATGAGATCCGTAAATATGTGAAGGAAAAACTATTTGTTGCTGGAATTTCAAAAATAGGTATTGAAAGGGCAGCTAATAATAGAGTTAAAATAAACATCCACACAGCAAAACCAGGTATGGTTATTGGTAGAGGCGGACAAGGTGTGGAAGAATTAAGAAAAGAATTAGAAAAAATAACAAATAAAAATGTTGCTATCAACGTTGTAGAAATTAAAAAACCAGAAACAGATGCCCAATTAGTAGCAGAAAACATTGCTTTTTCATTAGAAAGAAGGGTATCATTTAGAAGAGCTATGAAGCAAGCTATGCAAAGAGCTATGCGTTCAGGTGCTAAAGGTATCAAAGTATTAACTTCTGGAAGACTTGGCGGTGCAGAAATGGCACGTTCAGAAGGATATAGTGAAGGAAATGTTCCGCTACACACTCTAAGAGCGGATATCGATTATGGCTTCGCAGAAGCTATGACAACATATGGAAAACTTGGAGTAAAAGTTTGGATATATAAAGGTGAAGTATTACCAACAAAAAAAGAAACTGAAGAAACAGAACAAGTAGAAAACAATTCTGAAAATAAGTAGTATGAAAGCCTTTAAGGAAGGAGGAATAATGCATGTTAATGCCTAAAAGAGTTAAACGTCGTAGAGTGCATAGAGGTAAAATGACTGGGCAAGCCAATAGGGGAAATAAGGTTACCTATGGAGAATATGGAATTATGGCACTAGAACCAGCATGGATAACCTCTAATCAAATAGAAGCGGCACGTATTGCCATGACAAGATCCATCAGAAGAGGTGGTAAGGTTTGGATAAAAATATTCCCACATAAACCTGTAACAAAGAAACCTGCAGAAACACGTATGGGTGCTGGAAAAGGTGCACCAGAATTATGGGTAGCTGTAGTAAAACCAGGTAGAATAATGTTTGAATTAGCTGGTGTACCAGAAGATGTAGCAAGAGAAGCTATGAGATTAGCAATGCATAAATTACCAATAAAAACTAAGTTTGTAACAAGAGAAGAATTAGAAGCAAAGGGTGGTGAAGCTGATGAAAGCTAATGAATTAAGAAAAATGTCAGATAGCGAATTAAAACAACAATTGGCTGATTCAAAAAGTGAATTATTCAACCTACGTTTCCAATTAGCTACAGGCCAGCTTGAAAACCCTTTAAGAATCAGAAATGTTCGTAAGGAAATTGCTAGAGTGAAAACTATCATTAGAGAACGTGAATTAAATCAGTCTAAATCATAATAAAAGATTATGATGTAAATTGGAAGGGAGGCTAAGCTCATGGAAAGAGGTAGAAGAAAAGTTAAAGTAGGGCGTGTAGTGAGTGACAAAATGGATAAAACGATTGTAGTATTAGTTGAAGATTTCGTACGTCATCCATTATATGGTAAAGCCGTTAAAAGAACTACAAAATATAAAGTCCATGATGAAATGAACGAATGTGGTATTGGCGATAGAGTAAGAATTATGGAAACAAGACCATTATCTAAAGATAAAAGGTGGAGACTAACCCATATTATTGAAAAAGCTAAGTAGTTATTATAGATGATATAGAAGGAAAAAGGAGGTATCGCTATGATTCAACAAGAGTCACGACTAACTGTTGCAGATAACTCAGGCGCTAGAGAATTACTCTGCATACGTGTTTTAGGTGGAACTAGGAGAAAGTATGCTAGAATAGGCGATGAAATCATCTGTTCCGTTAAAAGTGCAACACCAGGAGGTGTTGTCAAGAAAGGTGATGTTGTAAGAGCTGTTGTTGTTAGAACAAAAGCACCTGTAAGACGTAAAGATGGTTTTTATATAAAATTTGATGAAAATGCTGCCGTAATTGTAAAAGAAGATAAACAACCAGTAGGTACTCGAATCTTCGGACCTGTGGCAAGAGAACTAAGAGATAAAGAATTTATGAGAATTATCTCCCTAGCCCCAGAAGTACTATAAAAGAGGAGGTGTTACGGATGCGTATAAAAAAAGGAGATACAGTAGTGGTAATTGCTGGAAAAGACAAATCAAAAACAGGTAAAGTGCTACAAGTATTACCTAAAAGTCAACGTGTAATCGTAGAAGGTGTAAATATGATTACTAAGCATCAAAAACCCAATCCACAATTACAACAAGGGGGTATTATTCAACAAGAAGCCCCAATACATGCATCTAATGTAATGTTCTATGATAGCAAACTAAAAAAAGGTGTTAGAATAGGATATAAATTTTTAGAAGATGGTAGAAAAGTTAGGATAAATAAAAAGACCGGTGAAGTAATAGACTAAGTTTCAGAGGGGAGGTAGGTCTAGTAATGGCTAGATTAAAAGAAAAATTTAAAAATGAAGTTGCATCAGAAATGATGAAAAAATTTGGATATAAAAACATAATGCAAATCCCAAGACTAGAAAAAGTTGTTATTAACATGGGAATTGGGGAAGCAAAAGACAATCCAAAAGCTCTAGAAGCTGCTGTAAATGATTTAGCGACAATTACAGGACAAAAACCTGTTGTTATAAAAGCTAAAAGATCAGTTTCTAACTTCAAACTTCGTGAAGGAATGTCAGTAGGAGCTAAAGTTACCCTAAGAGGTGACAGAATGTATGAGTTTATGGATAGATTGATGAATATTGCCCTACCAAGAGTAAGGGACTTTAGAGGAGTAAGTCCTAAATCATTTGACGGAAGAGGTAATTATGCACTAGGAATTAAAGAACAATTGATTTTCCCTGAAATAGATTACGATAAAGTAGAAAAAGTACAAGGTATGGACATTATAATCGTTACAACTGCTGAGACAGATGAAGAAAGCCGTGAGTTATTGAAGTTAATGGGAATGCCTTTTGCCAAATAATAAAGGAGGTAGATCTAGTGGCGAGAAGAGCTCTAAGAGTGAAACAAGGAAGAAAGCAAAAATACAGTACTAGAGAATACAATAGATGTAAAATTTGTGGAAGACCACATGCTTACTTAAGAAAATTCGGCATATGTCGTATATGCTTTAGAGAACTAGCTTATAAAGGTCAAATACCAGGTGTTAAAAAAGCTAGCTGGTAAACATTGGGAAGGAGGTAAAAGCTATGACAATGACAGATCCAATTGCGGATATGCTTACTCGAATAAGGAATGCCAGTTCAATAAAACATGAAACAGTTGACATTCCAGCATCTAATATGAAAAAAGAGATTGCAAGAATACTTCTAGAAGAAGGTTTTATAAAAGGCTTTGATATTATAGAAGACGGAAAACAAGATATCATTAGAATGCAATTGAAATACGGAGAAAACAACGAAAAAGTTATAACAGGCATAAAACGTATTTCAAAACCAGGTTTAAGAGTATATGCTAAAAAAGACGAGATTCCAAGAGTGTTAGGTGGACTAGGAATTGCCATTATATCCACATCTAAGGGAATCGTAACTGATAAAACTGCTAGAGCTGAAGGTGTAGGTGGAGAGGTTATCGCTTATATCTGGTAATGACAATAGTCCTAAAGGAGGTGTAAGTACATGTCAAGAATAGGTATTAAACCAATTGAACTACCAAATGAAGTACAATTTAATGTTGATGAAAACAATATAGTTACTGTAAAAGGACCAAAAGGTGAATTAACGGAAGCTATTGATAGAAATATAAAAATTAATGTTGAAGATAATACAGTGGTTTTAGAAAGACCAAATGAAAGTAAAAAATACAAATCATTACATGGATTATATAGATCATTAATTGCTAACATGGTTGAAGGTGTAGTGAAAGGCTATGAAAAGAAATTAGTATTAGTAGGAGTAGGTTACAGAGCAACTAAACAAGGTAACAAACTAGTACTTAACTTAGGTCATTCACATCCAGTTGAAATGGAAGATCCAGAAGGTATTACAACAGAAACACCATCACAAACTGAAATTATTGTAAAAGGTATTAATAAACAAGCTGTAGGTAACTATGCAGCAAAAATCCGTGAATTAAGAAAACCTGAACCATATAAAGGTAAAGGTGTTAAATATGTTGATGAGAACATAAGACGTAAGGAAGGTAAGACAGGTAGTTAATAGAAAGGAGTGAAGAAGGTGATAAAAAAAGCTAGCAAAAACCTCACAAGAAAAAAGAGACATCAAAGAATTAGAAATAAAATCCATGGCACAATGGAACGCCCTAGATTAAATGTATATAGAAGCTTAACCAATATCTATGCCCAAATTATTAACGATGATAAAGGGGAGACATTAGTTGCAGCTTCTACTTTAGATAAAGATATTAAATCAAAAGTTTCATCTACTTCAGATACAGAAGCTGCTAAATTAGTAGGAGAATTAGTAGCAAAAAGAGCATTAGAAAAAGGCATTGAAAATGTAACCTTTGACCGCAGTGGATACATTTATCATGGTAGAATAAAAGCATTGGCAGAAGGTGCAAGAGAAGCCGGGCTGAAATTTTAATAAGAGGGAGGGAAATAAATGCTAGGCAACCGAATAGATGCTAGTCAACTGGACATTAGAGAAGAAGTTGTTGATATAAAACGTGTTACCAAAGTTGTAAAAGGTGGTAGGAACTTCAGATTTGCTGCTTTAGTAGTTGTTGGTGACGAAAATGGTCATGTTGGAGTAGGTACTGGTAAAGCTATGGAAATACCAGATGCAATTAAAAAAGGTATCCAAGATGCTAAGAAAAACTTAATTAAAGTACCTATGGTAAATACTACAATTCCTCATGAAGTAACAGGACATTTTGGAGCAGGAAAAGTTTTAATTATGCCTGCTGCAGAAGGTACAGGAGTTATTGCCGGTGGACCAGTTCGTGCAGTATTAGAATTAGCCGGAATAAAAGATGTTCGTGCTAAATCATTAGGATCCAACAACTCAAGAAATATGGTAAATGCTACAATAGAAGGATTAAAAGAACTAAAGAGTGCAGAAGATGTAGCAAGACTAAGAGGCAAATCCATAGAAGAACTCTTAGGTTAGGAGGGAAGACACTATGGCAAATTTAAATATAAAATTAGTAAGAAGTGTTATAGGAACACTACCTAAACAAAGAAAAACTATAGAAGCTTTAGGCTTAAAAAAGATAGGTCAAGAAGTACAAAAACCTGATAATCCTCAAACTAGGGGTATGGTGGAAGTAGTAAAACATTTAGTAGAAGTTACAGAAGCATAAATAAGGAGGTGTAAAGATGAAGTTACATGAGCTTAGACCTGCTGAAGGTGCTGTAAAAAAGGCCAAAAGAAAAGGTAGAGGTCCTGCTAGCGGACTGGGTAAAACTTCAGGTAGAGGACAAAAAGGATATTATTCCCGTAGTGGTAGCGGCATTAAATATGGATTTGAAGGTGGCCAAACACCTCTTATTAGACGTTTACCAAAACGTGGGTTCACAAATATATTCCAAAAACAATATACAATCTTAAATGTTGAAGATTTAAATAGATTTGAAAACAATACAGAAATTACTGCTGAAATGTTAAAAGAAGCAGGAGTAATTAAAAAAATTGAAAAAGATGGCTTAAAAATCTTAGGTGATGGTAACCTAGAAAAAAGCCTAACAGTAAAAGCCAACAAATTTACAAAAACAGCTATTGAGAAAATCGAAGCTGCCGGTGGAAGAGTTGAGGTGATATAGGTGTTATCTACTTTGAAAAATGCATGGAAAATCACTGAGTTGAGAAGTAGAATGATGTACACCTTTCTGTTATTAGTTGTATTTCGATTGGGATCTGTTATACCAGTAGCAGGTGTAAATATTGACTATGTACGAGAAATTGTTGCAAACGCTGGTTTATTATCAATGTTTGACATGTTTTCAGGTGGAGCTTTTGGAAACATGACAATATTCGCCCTAAGCATTACCCCCTATATTACCTCTTCAATTATTGTTCAACTATTGACTATAGCTATTCCAAGCTTAGAACAGTTAGCAAAAGAAGGGGAAGAAGGTAGTAAAAAAATTGCTCAATATACAAGATATGGGACAATTATCTTGGCATTAATCCAAGCAACAGGAATCAGTGTAGGTCTATTTAGAGGCGCATTGATTAACACTGACGCTTTTAGTGTGATTGTTGTTATAATGACTTTGACAGCAGGTACTGCCTTTTTAATGTGGCTAGGGGAACAGATTACCGAAAAAGGAGTAGGAAACGGAATTTCATTGATAATATTTGCGGGAATTGTATCTAGAATTCCTGACGGTATATTCAAAACCTATATATTAGCAAGACAAGGCGAACTATCTATAGTGTCAATACTAATATTTTTAGTAATGGCAGCAGTGATTATAGTAGGAGTTGTTGCTATACAAGAGGGAACTAGAAAAATACCAGTACAATATGCAAAAAGAGTAGTAGGAAGAAAAATGTATGGAGGACAAAGTTCTCATATACCTTTAAAAGTAAATCAGACGGGAGTTATACCGGTTATCTTTGCATCATCATTACTAGCTTTCCCACAAACTTTAGCCTATTTCTTTGGGCAAGATAGTGGATTCGGTGCATTTGTTCAAAAATGGCTATCACCAGCTGGTGGACCAGGTATATATATTTACAATATATTAAGTGCCCTACTGATTATCTTCTTCGCTTATTTCTATACAGCAGTTACTTTCAATCCTGTTGAAGTAGCTAATAATATGAAGAAAAACGGTGGTTTTATTCCAGGAATTCGTCCAGGAAGACCAACTGCAGAATATTTATCCAAAATCTTAAATAGAATTACCCTGGCAGGTGCTATATTCTTAGCATTCATTGCAATAATACCAACTATAATCTTAAATCTAATAGGAATGCCTATTTCATTTGGAGGTACATCCATATTAATAGTTGTAGGGGTAGCATTAGAAACAATGAAGCAAATAGAAGCACAAATGATGATGAGACATTATCAAGGTTTCCTAAAATAGCCAGATATATAGTAAATATGTTTATCATGGGGCTAAAATTCCCCATGATACCATCAAATATAATTTAGGAGATGGTAAAAAATGAGAACCATTTTACTTGGACCTCCAGGAGCTGGGAAAGGCACCCAAGCAGAGGTTATTGTAAAAGAATTTCAAATACCACATATCTCAACAGGAGATATATTTAGAGAAAATATAAAAAACGGGACAGAATTAGGAAAAAAAGCACAAGAGTACATGGACAAAGGCCTTTTAGTACCTGATGAATTAGTTGTAGCTATTGTAGAAGACCGTTTAAAAAAAGAAGATTGTAAAAAAGGTTTCTTATTAGATGGTTTTCCAAGAACACTACCTCAAGCAGAAGCTTTAGACAATGTATTAAAAGACATGAATGTTACACTTAATAAAGTTATAAACATAGAGGTAGCTAAAGAAAAGCTTATCCAAAGAGCCGTTGGTAGACGTATTTGTAGACAATGTGCCACAGCATATCATGTAGATTTTAATCCACCTGAAAAAGAAGGAATATGTGATAAATGTGGCGGAGAACTATATCAAAGAGCAGATGATACAGAAGAGACAATTTCAAAAAGAATAGAAGTATATCTAAAAGATACTAAACCTCTAATTAAGTATTATCAAGATCAAGATATATTAGTAACCATAGACGGAGAAAAAGATATTAAAGAAGTATCTAAAGCAGTTGTCCAAACTTTAGGGGGAGAATCTTAATGATTTATATTAAATCTCGTCAAGAAATAGAGATAATGCGTAAAGCTGGAAGAATTGTAGCAGAAGCCCATGAGCTTATAAGAGAAGCTATAAAACCAGGTATAACTACTAAAGAACTAAATGAAATTGCAGAAGAACATATAGTAAAATCAGGTGCAATTCCTGCTTTTAAAGGATATGGTGGTTTTCCAGCAAGTATATGCGCATCAGTAAATCATGAAGTTGTTCATGGAATTCCTGGACTAAAAAGGTTAGAAGATGGCGATATTATAAGTATAGACATAGGTGCACTCTATGATGGCTATTATGGAGATGCCGCTAAAACCCACCCTGTTGGAGTTATTAGCGAGAAAGCTCAAAAGCTAATAGATGTGACTAGAGAAAGCTTTTACGAAGGTATAAAATACGCCTTTGAAGGGAATCGTCTATCGGATATATCTCATGCTATCCAAAAATATGTAGAAAAAGAAGGATTTTCCGTGGTAAGAGATTATGTGGGTCATGGAATTGGTACCAAAATGCATGAAGCACCACAAATACCCAATTATGGTGCTGCGGGCCGTGGACCAAGACTTAGAGCAGGTATGACTCTAGCCATAGAACCAATGATAAACACGGGAACCTATAAAGTAAAAGTCATGCCAGACGAATGGACTGTGGTGACATTGGATGGAGAATATTCTGCACATTATGAACATACTATCGCTATTACAGAAGACGAACCTGAGCTTTTAACCATATTATAATCCAGGTAGATGAGGTGACATTTTGTGATAGATGAAGATATAAATATTGGTCAAGTAGTAAGATCCACTAAAGGGAGAGACAAAGGAAAATACTTTATTGTAATAGGAAAACTAGATGATAATCATCTTTTAATTGTAGACGGAGACATCAGGAAAATAGAAAAACCTAAAAAGAAAAAAGTAAAACATTTAATGAAGCTTGACATTATATCCACTGAAACCATAGAACGTTTAAATTCTAATAAAGAAATAACCAATGCCTTTATTAGAAAAGAATTAAAAAATTGGGTGTAAATGCTTAAGCATAGAATGGAGGTTTGATAAGGGATGTCAAAACAAGAAGCTATAGAAGTTGAAGGTATTGTAAAGGAAGCTTTACCAAATGCCATGTTTACTGTAGAATTAGAAAATGGACATGAAATTTTAGCTCATATATCAGGTAAGTTAAGAATGAATTTTATTAGAATCTTAGCTGGAGATAAAGTAATAGTAGAATTATCTCCCTATGATTTAACCCGTGGTAGAATTACATGGCGTAAAAAATAATAGGGGTTCTACTTGAAGGAGGAATAACAATGAAGGTTAGACCATCAGTTAAACCTATGTGTGAAAAATGCCAAATTATCAAAAGGAAAGGCAAAGTAATGGTAATTTGCGAAAACCCTAAACACAAACAAAGACAGGGTTAATAAGGATACTAGTATTTTATAAAATTTTGTAGTATAATATAATATTGTGGTAATTAGTTCTTATGAGCGGCTGCATCAGTTTATATAACTGATCTCAAGAAGAACATAATTCAAATATATAGAAACACTAACTTTGAAAACAAGTAAAATCAAGATAAAACTATGTAATTTATGTAAGAATAGAACTGGAGGTGCGATTATTATGGCCAGAATTGCTGGAGTTGACTTACCAAGAGACAAAAGAGTAGAAATAGGTTTAACCTATATTTATGGTATAGGTAGAAAAACCTCTAATGATATACTAGCTGCAGCAGGTGTAAATCCTGACACTAGAGTAAAAGATTTAACTGAAGAAGAAATTAATGCACTTAGAAAAACTATAGATCAAAACTATAATGTTGAAGGTGATTTAAGAAGGGAAAAAGCCCTTAATATTAAAAGACTAAAAGAAATCAGATGCTATAGAGGGATCCGCCATATCAGAGGATTACCAGTACGAGGACAAAATACAAAGACAAATGCTCGTACAGTTAAAGGACCTAAGAGAACAGTAGGTCGCAAGAAATAATAGATTAGCATAGCAGGGAGGGATAAAACGCATGGCTAAGGGAAAAGTATCAAAAAGAGGAACTTCACGTAGAAGAAAAGAACGTAAAAATATAGAGCGTGGACAAGCGCATATTCAATCCACTTTTAATAATTCCATAGTAACATTGACAGATATGCATGGTAATGCATTATCATGGGCAAGTGCAGGACAATTAGGTTTTAAAGGTTCAAGAAAATCCACACCTTTTGCTGCACAAATGGCTGCAGAAACTGCTGCAAAAGCTGCTATGGAACATGGACTAAAAACAGTAGAAGTATATGTTAAAGGACCAGGTGCTGGTAGAGAAGCAGCAATTCGTTCATTACAAGCTACTGGACTGGAAATCACTATGATTAAAGACGTAACGCCAGTTCCACATAATGGGTGCAGACCACCAAAACGTAGAAGAGTATAATATATATTTTAAGGATTAGGAGGTGTAGGAAATGGCAAGATATACGGATGCAGTATGTAGATTATGTCGTCGTGAAGGTATGAAATTATATTTAAAAGGCGAAAGATGCTATACAGATAAATGTTCTGTAACAAAGAGAAACTTTGCTCCAGGACAACATGGAACAGGTAGAAAGAAACTTTCCAACTATGGAATGCAATTAAGAGAAAAACAAAAAGCTAAAAGATTTTATGGAGTATTAGAATCACAATTTAGAACATATTTTGAGATGGCTGAAAGACAACCTGGAATCACAGGTGAAAACCTATTAAGATTATTAGAATCCAGATTAGATAATGTTATCTATAGATTAGGATTAGCTGCTTCAAGAGCACAAGCAAGACAATTAGTAGTGCATGGCCATTTTACGATAAATGGTAAAAAGGTAAATATTCCTTCATATCTTGTAGAAGCAGGGGATATAATTGAGGTAGTAGAAAGGTCAAAAAATTCTCCCCATTTCAAAGAAATCAAAGAAGCATTTAAAGGAACTGTACCAGAATGGTTAAGCATGGATATTGAGAAACTAGAGGGGAAAATTGTTTCATTACCTTCAAGAGAAGATGTAGACCTACCGATTGCAGAAAACTTAATTATAGAATTATATTCTAAATAATAAGTAATTAGAATCAGTACCCTCAATATAGTAGAGAATATATTAAAAGGAGGGTTTAATAAATGATAGAAATTGAAAAACCAAGAGTAGATGTTGCTGAATTAAGTGAAGACTCTTTTTATGGTAAGTTTGTAGTCGAACCTCTTGAAAGGGGCTACGGTACCACATTAGGTAATTCGCTTAGAAGAATAATGTTGTCATCTTTACCAGGAGCTGCAGTAACATCTATTAAAGTAGATGGCATATTACACGAATTTTCCACTGTTCCTGGAGTTAAAGAGGATATAGCAGAAATAATATTAAATTTAAAAAATTTGTCCATTAGGATCCACGGAGACTCAGACGAACAAAAAACCGTTAGAATTGAAGCAGAGGGAGAAGGCGAAGTTACAGCTGGTGACATTATAGCTGATCCAGATGTTGAAATACTAAACCCAGATCTCCATATTGCAACCCTAGATAAAAACGCAAAACTTTCAATGGAAATCAATGTATCTAGAGGCAGAGGATATGTACCTGCTGAAAACAATAAAACTCCTGGAATGCCTATAGGAGTAATTCCTGTTGACTCTATTTTCACTCCTGTTAAAAAAGTAAGTTATTATGTTGAGAATACAAGAGTTGGTCAGGTAACAGATTTTGATAAATTGATAATCGAAGTATTCACTGATGGAAGTATTAAACCAGATGAAGCTATTTCCTTGGCAGCAAAAATTATGAGTGAACATTTAAATCTTTTTATTTCTCTAACTGATCATGTAAGTGATGTTGAGATAATGGTTCAAAAAGAAGAAGATGAAAAAGAGAAGACATTAGAAATGACAATTGAAGAGCTAGATCTATCTGTAAGATCCTACAATTGTTTAAAACGTGCTTCTATTAACACAGTTGAAGAACTTATCCAAAAAACAGAAGCAGATATGACGAAAGTCAGAAATCTAGGGAAAAAATCCCTTGAAGAAGTTCAAAATAAATTGGCTGAATTAGGCTTAAGTCTAAAACCTAATGATGAGTAACTAGTAGTAAGGAGGGATGGTTATGGCTGGGCAAAGAAAACTAGGACGTGAGAGTGCTCATAGAGAAATGCTACTTAGAAACTTAGTAACTAGCTTGATCCAAAATGGTCGCATAGAAACTACAGAAGCTAAGGCAAAAGAAGCAAAGAGAATGGCAGAGAAAATGATAACTCTAGCTAAAAAGGGAGACTTACACGCCCGACGTCAAGTATTAGCTTATATGACAGATAAATCAACCGTAAACAGAATGTTTGCTGAACTAGCTGAAAAGTATCAAGATAGAAATGGTGGTTACACTAGAATAGTAAAGATAGGACCTAGAAGAGGCGACGCTGCCGAAATGGTTATCCTTGAATTAGTATAATAAATTGACAAAAAGGGATTAAGTAAAGACACTTGATCCCTATTTTTTTATTAGATTATTAGCATATATTTATAATATATATTAACCATATATAAAGAAAAATATGAAAAATAATATATATTTTACTTGCAATAAAACAATTTTCTTGTAAACTAGGATATAAAATAAATAATCACTTTACCCCAATAAAACATAGTCATTGAATACAAAATACGTTATAATATATCTAGAATAGAGGAAGACTAGCAAAATATTGTATAAAAAAAGAATATACATATATCCTAATTGATATAAGGACCTAGAAATATTGTTTTTAAAAGGAGATTTAAGCAATGGGACCAATGATAGATGTTCAAGATATCATATTTAAATATAGTAGTTTAGATGAAGAGATAAAAGCATTAGATGGTGTTAATATACAGGTTAAAAAAGGTGAATTTGTCGTAATTATAGGCCATAATGGTTCTGGAAAATCCACTTTAGCTAAACATATGAATGCCCTATTAATACCGAGCCAAGGCGATGTACTGATAAAAGGTATGAATACCAAAGACGAAAGCAAAATATGGGATATAAGGCAGATAGCAGGTATGGTATTTCAAAACCCAGATAACCAAATAGTTGCCACCATTGTAGAAGAAGATGTGGCCTTTGGTCCAGAAAACCTGGGTATAGCACCAAAAGAAATTAGAAATAGAGTAGATGAAGCCTTAAATATTGTAGACATGGTAGAATACAGTAAAAAAGCACCTCATCTACTATCAGGTGGACAAAAACAGAGAATAGCAATAGCAGGAGTTATTGCCATGCGACCTGATTGTATAATATTTGATGAACCAACAGCAATGCTAGACCCATCAGGTAGAAAAGAAGTTATTAATACCATAGAAAAATTAAATGCAGAAGAAAACATTACAATAATACATATAACACATTTTATGGAAGAAGCAGTAAATGCAGATAGAGTAATAGTAATGGAACAGGGAAAAATAATCCTTGAAGGTAGTCCAAGAGAAGTATTTTCACAGGTGGAAACCTTAAAAGAATTAGGACTGGATGTACCACAGGTGACAGATTTAGCTTATGAACTGAACAAAGAAGGTATAGACCTACCTAAAGATATACTTACTGTAGATGAGATGGTGATGGAATTATGTCAATTAAAATAGAAAACTTAACATATATATATAATCCAAAGACACCCTTTGAAACAAAAGCCTTAGACAATGTAAATCTAGAAATAAAAAAAGGAGAGTTCATTGGATTAATTGGACATACAGGTTCAGGAAAATCCACATTAACACAACATTTAAATGGACTTATTAAACCAACTACTGGCAAGATAATAATAGATGATTTAGATATTACTAACCCTTCAGTGAAATTAGTAGAAGTGAGAAAAAAAGTAGGATTAGTATTTCAATATCCAGAACATCAACTATTTGAAGAAACCGTATATAAAGATATAGCTTTTGGACCATTAAATTTGGGATTAAAAGAAGAAGAAATAGAGATAAGAGTAAAAGAAGCTATGGAAGCAGTAAAATTACCCTATGAAGAGCTAAAAGACCGTTCACCCTTTGAATTAAGTGGAGGGCAAAAAAGAAGAGTGGCCATTGCTGGAGTACTGGCAATGAAACCAGAAGTCTTAATTTTAGACGAACCTACAGCAGGATTAGACCCAAAATCAAGAGATGAAATATTAGAAGAAGTCAAATTGCTTCATGAAAAGTATAAAATCACCATCATCTTAGTATCCCATAGCATGGAAGATATAGCAAAGCTAGTTGATAGAATAATTGTAATGCATCGTGGTAAAGTAAGATTAATTGGAGAACCTAGAGAAATATTCAAACAAGCCAATGTATTAGAATCCATAGGCTTAGGCATACCACAAATAACACATCTTATAAACAAATTAAAAACACATGGGATATATTTAAGAGATGATATATTCACCGTAGAAGAAGCAAGAGAAGAAATATTAAAATGGATAAGAGGGAAAGAAAATGCTTAAAGATATTACAATAGGTCAACACTATCCAACTGATTCAATAATACACAGATTAGACCCACGAAGCAAAATCTTAATAACCTTTGCATTAATAGTGTCATTATTTATAATTAATCAATATATAGGTTATGTCTTTGTAGTTGCCTTTATTGGAATAAGTATTATACTATCAAAAATTCCTATTTCATATATACTTAAAGGTCTAAAGCCACTATATATACTAATTGGAATTACCTTCATAATAAATCTATTTATGACCAGTGGTGAGACATTATATAAAATAGGTCCATTGGTTGCCACAAAAGAAGGATTAAACCAAGCAATATTCATGGCAATACGTTTAATACTACTGGTAATAGGTACATCACTATTAACTCTATCCACATCACCTATAATGCTAACAGATGGAATAGAATATCTATTAAACCCATTTAAAAAAATCGGTGTACCAGCTCATGAATTAGCAATGATGATGACCATAGCATTGAGATTTATACCCACATTATTAGAAGAAACAGATAAAATAATGAAAGCACAAATAGCAAGAGGTGCAGATTTTGAAAGTGGGAATATCATCAATCGTGCAAAGAGTTTAGTACCATTATTAGTACCACTATTTATCAGTGCCTTTAGAAGGGCAGATGAACTGGCCATGGCCATGGAAGCAAGATGCTATCGAGGGGGAGATAATCGTACGAGAATGAAAGAGCTAAAAATGAAAACATCCGATTATATTAGCTTAGCAGTTACAATTATATTAATCATAATACTCATATACATTAGAGTCAAATAAACCAGGTGATTATTATGAGAAATATTATGATAGAAATAGAGTATGATGGTACAAATTATAATGGATGGCAAATACAGCCCAATGGAGTAACAATACAAGAAGCCATTATGGATGCAGTATATAAACTGACTAAAGAAAAAGTTGCAATACAAGGCTCAGGTAGAACAGATGCAAAAGTCCATGCAAGAGGACAGGTGGCAAATTTTTATACCAAATCCTCAATAGCAATAGAACGCTTTCCAGTAGCCATCAACCACTTTCTACCTAGAGATATATCCATATTAAATGCTAAAGAAGTACCACATGATTTCCATGCCCAATACTGGGCCAAAGAAAAACAATATTCATATCAAATATATAATAGACCTCAGAGATCAGCACTGCTGCGTAATCATAGCTATCATATCCCCTATGAACTAGATATTGATAAAATGAAAGAGGCCAAGGACATCTTTTTAGGGACACATGATTTTAAAGGATTTATGTCAACTGGAAGTAGTATAAAAAATACAGTAAGGACAATAACTAATATAGATATAAAAATCGATTATCCAAGTATATGGTTAATAATTAGAGGTAATGGATTTTTATATAATATGGTGAGAATCATAGTAGGATCCTTAGTAGAAGTTGGTGCAAAAAAACTAACCATAGAAAGTTTAAAAGAAGCTTTAGAACATGGGAAACGTAATAAAGCAGGACATACAGCTCCACCCCAAGGATTGTTTCTAGATAAAGTAATTTATACTTGACACACCAGGGAGCTTGTATTAAAATATATGAGTACGTATATATGGAGGTATCCCACTAGCCCCGGGCCAATATATATACATATAAATTGACTATAGAAAATAAAGCAACTGAAAATAGAAATTTTTTTAACAGATAGAGTTTGAAGGAGGGAAAACATTGAAATCATATATGGCAAAACCAAATGAAGTAGAAAAGAAATGGTATGTAGTAGATGCTGAAGGAAAAACATTAGGTAGATTAGCTTCAGAAATTGCTACTATATTAACTGGAAAACATAAGCCAGAATATACACCACATGTAGACACAGGTGATTTTGTAATAGTAGTGAACGCTGAAAAAGTTCGTTTAACTGGTAAAAAATTAGAACAAAATTTCCATAGATATCATACAGGATATCCAGGTGGATTAAAAGAAATTAGTTTCGGCAGAATGTTAGAAGAAAAACCTGAAAAACTAGTTTACAATTCAGTAAAAGGCATGCTTCCAAAATCAAGACTTGGAAGAAAAATGATTAAGAAATTAAAAGTATATAGAGGTAGTACTCATAAACATGAAGCTCAAACACCAGAAGTATTAGATATTTAATTTCAGTCCACTAGGAAAGGAGGAAAAAAGGGAATGGCAAAATTAGCATATACAGGCACAGGTAGAAGAAAAAAATCAATTGCTAGAGTTAGATTAGTTCCTGGAGAAGGAAATATAACTATAAATAAAAGAGATATAGATGAGTATTTCGACTATGAAACACTTAAAGCGGAAGTTAGAAGACCATTAGAACTTACTAATACATTAGGTAAATACGATGTTATTGCAACTGTAAAAGGTGGCGGATATACTGGACAATCAGGTGCATTAAGACATGGAATTGCCAGAGCTCTTGTTCAATCAGATAGCGAATTAAGATCTGAACTGAAAAAAGCAGGCTTCTTAACAAGAGACCCAAGAGCTAAAGAAAGAAAGAAATACGGTCTTAAAAAAGCTAGAAAATCTCCACAATTTAGTAAAAGATAAGCAAAAAGCATACAAAAACTTGCAACCTCAATGGTTTGCAAGTTTTTATTTTTATAAACTAGATTTTTTTATAAAAAGCAGTTAAATAAATTGTAAATTATCTAGTAATTATAATTCAATTTATTCAATTTAATTATTGTTTTTTCTA
>JAAYNB010000105.1 GCA_012521085.1 Clostridiales bacterium
ACTAACTGCTGTGATGGCCATGGGATATATATTTGATGATTTAGATCATATGGGAAATGGGGAGTTGGATAATGGATAAAAAACTAATATCTATAGTAGTTCCAATGTATTGTGAAAAAGATGTGGCTCGGGAATGCCACAGACGTTTGACTCAAGTTATGGTGGAAAATAATATTCACTATGAAATCATATTCGTAAATGATGGTAGTACCGACAATACCCTGGAGATTTTAAAAGATATAGCAAGTAAGGATAAAAGGGTAAAGATTGTCGGCTTTGCTAGAAATTTTGGTCATCAAATTGCTGTAACTGCTGGTATAGATAAAGCAAATGGTGATGCAGTAGTGGTAATTGATGCAGATTTACAGGACCCTCCTGAAGTAATTCCTGAAATGATTAGACTGTGGAATGAGGGCTATCAGGTGGTCTATGGTCAGAGGAAGGAAAGAAAGGGAGAGACTTGGTTTAAATTAGTTACTGCTAAATATTTTTACAGATTTTTAAATAAAATTACTGATGTAGATATTCCACTGGATACAGGGGATTTTCGCCTTATGGACAGGCAGGTTGTAGATGTATTTAAAAATATGCCTGAGAGGAATCGTTTTATTAGAGGTATGATTAGTTGGGTAGGATTTAAGCAAACTCCTCTATTATATGAAAGGGATGAAAGATTTGCTGGGGAAACTAAATACCCACTTAAAAAGATGTTGAAATTGGCCATGGATGGGATACTTTCCTTTTCATTTAAACCTGTAAAGTGGATTGAATTCACTGGTTTAGGCATGATGGTAATGGGCTTTTTTATGATGCTAATTTCTTTCATATTTTATGGAATTAGGCTAGTCATGCCCTGGTGGATAGGTCTCTTGGTCATATTAAGTGGTATTCATCTATTTGCCATGGGTGTATTGGGAGAGTATATTGTGAGGATTTATGATGAGAGTAGAAATAGACCTTTATATATTGTGGCAGAAGAAATAAATTTTGAAGATAATGGGGAGTAAAATGAGGGATAAAATAAAACATTATATTTCATATCTGGTATTTGGTGTCCTCACAACTGTGGTGAATTTAGTAATCTATAAATTACTATTGGATATGGGAGTTCACTATACCATTTGTACTACCATAGCCTTTGTAGTGGCTGTATTAGTAGCTTTTTATACCAATAGAAAATGGGTATTTTCAAGTAGTAATCCCAATAGAGATGTATTTAAGGAGATGATTAAATTTCTTGCTGTGAGGATTGGTACCTATTTATTTGATCTAATAGGTCTGATTATCTTAGTCCAATTTGTAAATATGGACGAGTTCATTAGTAAATTAATAGTGAATGTGGGAGTTGTGGTCCTTAACTATATATTGAGTAAATGGGTAGTATTCACATCATAATTTGAAAAAAGGGGTAGGTTTATGGATCTTTTGGATACCATCTTTAGTTTTTTAACTAGAGAATTGACTGTGTTATTAATGGCAGTATTGCCTATTATCGAGTTAAGGGGAGCTATACCAGTGGGTATATCCATGGGTATGTCCCCCCTTCATGCATTTATTGTGAGTTTTATTGGCAGTATACTGCCATCACCCTTTATAATATATGCAATTCGTCCTGTGTTTAAATTATTGGCTAAAGTGGATTTTTTAAAAGGCTTTATTGAATCCATTACCAATAGAACCATGGGCAAAAGTGATATAGTAAAAAAATATGGTTTTTGGGGCCTTATGATATTTGTGGCAATACCTTTACCTGGCACAGGTGTATGGAGTGGAAGTTTATTAGCTGTACTTTTAGATATGCGAGTAAAAATAGCTTTTCCAGCCATATTTATTGGCAATTTAATTGCTGGAATATTGATTATGGGCATAAGTCATGGTGCATTCAGAACTATAGATTTCCTTGCTCCATTCTTTTAGAAAATATTCATTGGTCCTTATATTTAGTACTTAATATTCCTGCCAATGTACCCTTAATACTTGCTAATTCTCTCTTGATTTCTTCCAAATCGCCTTTGGTTGCAGGGTAGAGGTAATTTAAATTTTCATCTTTTACATAATTATTTGAAGCCATAGTATTTACATAAAACTTTCTACTGATTCTAGCCTGATGATACCGTTTTTCCAATGTGGCAGATGAATTTAGGCTCTTTATTATTTTTCCGTTTTTTAGATAAATACATGCTTCTTTATAATTAATCTTATCTACACTGTAGTAATTAATGTATGCCAGAGAGCTATCATTTTTTATTCTTGGGATGCGAATCTTTACAGGATATAGTAATAACTGGTCATTTATGGGCAGTGGTAGATAGTATTTTGAATTTAATAATTGTGCCTGTTTTTTCCTAACTAATCTAAGATGCAAGCCATAGTAACTAGCAATGGACCTTAATATGGAGTTTGGGGACTGTGGATATGTGATTTCCATACTATTTTCTAAGATGACTTTGGTGGTATTGCCAAGATTTTTTTCATAATGAGGTAGTATACATGATATTACCTCATGTTTGTCCAATAATTCATCAATTTTTACCAAGGTAAATCAGCTCCTCTCATATTTAGGTAGCGGTGAATAAATTAATTATATCACAAATAGAACATATGTTCTATATGTTTTTATATTTTTGGAAAATACTTGTCTTTACTATGATGATTTAAGGTGATATAATAGGTATGGTTTATTTCTAGTTATTTTATGCAGTTATTGAAAGAAGGGTTAAAAATGGGAAAGGAAGTATTCAATAGATATGAACGTAAGTATGTAATCGACTATGATACTTATGAAAAACTATTGAGAGATTTAAAACCATATATCAATATGGATAAATATGCAAAAAATGATGGATACTATACTATATCTAATATATATTATGATACAGTAGACAAACTCTTTCATCATGAGAGAATGAAGAGGCAGAGATTTAGACAAAAGTTAAGACTTAGAGCTTATAATGATGTGAGTCTTGATGACCTTGTGTTTTTAGAAATTAAGAAAAAGTATAAAGGCCTTGTAAATAAGAGAAGGACTAAGATTAAATTAAAGGATGTCTATGATTTTCTAAGTACTAAAGAGGATATCTCTGTTACTCCGGAATATGAGGTTTCTAATCAACAGATTTTAAGAGAAATGGCCTTTTTAAAAAATTTTTATGATTTAGTCCCTACCCTTGTAGTGGCCTATGAACGTCAGGCTTTTTTTGCTATTGAGGATGATGATATTAGAATTACCTTTGATAAAAATGTTAGAAGAAGAAAAGAAGATTTTAGATTGGAAAATGGAAGTCATGGTGATTTAATCTTAAATCCTGAATTATTTATATTAGAGGTGAAGTTAAACGGTACATTACCTTTGTGGTTGGCTAGAATATTAAATGAACATATGTGTGTAAAGAGAAGGTTTTCAAAATATTCCAATAGCCATAATATTATTGAAGAATTAGTAGATAAAGAAAAATATCATATGGGAATATAGGAGGTTTTGGGCTTGGCAGATAGAATTATGGACATTTTTATGTTACAGGAAATAGGTACAGTAACTACCATAAGAGAAGTAATTATCACCGTATTTGTTAGTTTTATATTATCTATGATAATAGCATATGTTTATATAAAAACATATAGGGGAAGATTTTATTCACAAAATTTTGTACAGACCTTGGTTATTATAGGCGTGGTCATATCCATTATAATTGTGGCCATTGGAAGTAATATAGCTAGGGCCTTTAGTTTGTCTGGTGCATTGGCAATTGTTCGTTTTAGAAGTATTATAGCTGATCCCAAAGATATTGCCTTCATATTCTTTGTACTGGGGGCAGGCTTGGCTACTGGGGCAGGATTATTAGTCCCAGCCATAATATTTGTAATATTATTATCCGCATTAATATTATTACTAGATGCAGTTGACTTTGGAAAAAATAGAGGTAAAAATAAATTATTAAAAATCACAATTCCAGAAAATCTAAATTATGAAGGTTTATTTGATGATGTATTAGAGAAATATTTAAAAGAATATACCCTATTGAGAGTGAGAACTGTGGAATTAGGTACCATGTTTGAGCTGGTATATTCCATAGTACATGGGGAAGAAGTAAATGAAAAGGATATGATTGATGAAATTCGTGCTAGAAACGGAAACTTAAGAGTAGATGTTATAATGGATCAACAATATATGTAATATCCATAAAATAAATGATAGTTCAGTAAAATGGACTATCTTTTTTATTTGATAAATACCTTGACAATGACCCATGGGAGGGTTACAATATATTCCATAAATCCCTTTAATATTTCACTTTAATTAGTTAAACCGTGAAAGCGAGGAGGATGGAAAATGAGGGCAAAAAAAGTTTTACTACCTGAAGGTGTGCAGGATTTACTGATAAATGATTGCAGATATAGAAGGCATATTGAAGAAAAATTGATGGAATGTTTTATCCAAGCTGGATATATGGAAGTAAGTAGTCCTACATTGGAGTATTATGATCTTTTTTCAAGTGATTATTTAAGTTTTAAGAGAAATAAGATGTTTAAGTTAATTGATACAGATGGTGAAATATTGGTACTAAGGCCTGATGGAACAGTGCCTATAGTTAGAATGGTATCTACTAAGATGAAAAATTTTGTCTATCCTTTAAAGCTATGTTATGTGGAAAATGTCTTTCGTATAGATGAGGAACAGGCAGGGAAGAAAAGGGAATTTCGTCAGGCTGGTGTGGAGCTCTTTGGTATTCCTTCCCATAAGGGAGATGCAGAGGTTATTATTACTGCCATAGAGAGCTTAAAAAATCTTGGTTTACAGAATTTTCAAATAGAATTAGGTCAAGCTAAATTACTTAGGGATATTTTACAAAGACTAAATATAGATTATGAGGATAAACAGGATATTGGCAGATATATCGAGGAGAAGAATTTTATAGAACTAGATAGATTAGTTGAGAGTTTAGATATTGAAATAGATGTTAAAGAAGTATTAAAGGCATTGCCTAGATTATTTGGCCAGGCAGAGGAAGTATTTGCAGATGTAAAAGCACTGCCGCTAAAACCCTATATGTTAGAAGCCATAGAGGATTTGGAAAGAGTTTGGCAGATGGTAGATGACTATGGTTTTGGTAAATATATTACCTTGGATTTAGGTATGTTTACCATGATGAAATACTATAGTGGCATTATATTTAAAGGTTTTACCAAGGATTTAGGCGTGGTTTTATTAAGTGGAGGAAGATATGATGGTATGATGAAGGATTTTGGTATGGATATTCCTGCCACTGGTTTTGTATTTATAGTAAATAAAATTACAAAGGCACTGAAAATCCAAGAAAAATTAATGCTTAAAAAGAAAAACCACATATTATTAATACAGGATAATAAGAGAACTTGGAAAAGGGAAATAGTGGAGGGATTGCGGAAAAAGGGAAATATAGTTGAACTATGTCTATTGGAAGATAGACATGAGATATTAGAATATATAAAGCGGAGACAAATAGATGAGGTCTTTAGAATGGATCAAAAGGGAGAAATAGAAATAATAGAGGATTGGGGTGAAATATGATGGAGCCTATTAAACTTGCCATTGCAAAGGGAAGATTGGCAAAGCAGAGTATAGTGCTAATGGAAAAGGCCGGGGTAGATTGCAGTGTTTTAAAAGAGAATAATAGGAAATTAATATTTTCCATGCCAGAGGAAAATTTAGAGATAATTTTATTAAAGGCCATGGATGTTCCCACCTATGTGGAACATGGAGCAGTGGATATGGGCATTGTAGGCAAGGATATTTTAATGGAGCAGAAAAAACAATTATATGAAGTATTGGATTTAGGAATTGGGAAATGTAGATTTGCAATAGCTGGGAAACCAGATGCCATGAATGATAGAAAACATCTTAGGGTATCTACTAAATTTACAAATGTGGCCAAAAAATACTTTGCAACAAGGGGTCAATCTGTGGAGATTATTAAACAAGAGGGTTCAGTAGAATTAGCACCATTAATGGGCCTATCCCATGTCATATTAGATATTGTGGAGACGGGAAATACCCTTAGGGACAATGGCTTGGTAGTTTTTGAGGAAGTGGCAGATATTAGCGCCAGATTAGTAGTAAATAGGGTGAGTTTTAAAACTAAGAAAAAACAGATATATGAGATAATAGATTTATTTTCATCTGTAATATGACTTGCCAAAATTAGTTTAATTATGGAATAATATTAAGAGTTTTCCCAATTTTCAAAATGGGTTCTAAATTCCCTGATTTTTAGTGAAGATAATGGTTGTAAGAAATATGATTAATGAAGTTTAAGAATAGATAAGGGGTTTGGTAAATATGATAGAAAAATTAGTTAGGAAAAATATTAGGAAATTAATGCCTTATAAAGTAAATATCTATGATGATGTGGTGAAATTAGATGCCAATGAAAATAATGATTTAGCCCATGGATTTAATGAGGAAATTGCAGAGGCTTTACTTGATTTAAAAATAAATGAATATCCTGATAGTGATTGTTGGGCCTTAAGGAGACAGTTGGCTGATAAATTATCCCTATTACCAGAGGAATTGATAATTGGAGCTGGCTCTGATCAAATTATCAGCATGATTATAAATGCCTTTGTAGATCCGGGGGATAATATACTCACCTTTAGTCCTACCTTTAGTATGTATAGGATTGGAACTGAATTAGTAGGTGGTAATACATATGAATATGAGTTAGATAGCCAGTTTAAACTGGATTATGATGGTTTTATAAAAAAGGTAGAGGAAGATAAATGGAAGATTATTTTTTTAACTAATCCCAATAATCCTACAGGAGGGATTATACCTAGACATGAGATTATAAGGATATTAGATATAGCCAATGCCATAGTGGTTGTAGATGAGGCCTATTATGAATTTTATGGAGAAACAGTCATAGATCTTATAAGAAAATATCCAAATCTAATAGTTTTAAGAACTCTATCCAAGGCCTATGCTTTGGCAGGGGCTAGAGTGGGATATGGTGCTGGTTCTAAAGAATTGTTGGATATATTATACAGGGTAAAACCACCCTATAATGTAACAAATTTAAGTCAGGTGGCAGCAAAAATATGTTTGGAAAATCAGGATATGATGATGGAATCTGTAAAGAAAATTATATTGGAAAGGGAAGCAATGGAAAAAGAACTAGGTAGTATAGAGGGTATAAAGGTCTATGAAAGTCATGCCAACTTTCTACTTTGCAGAATAGAAAGAGCAAAGGATTTATATGAATATTTATTGGAAAGAGGAGTTTTAATAAGATGTTTTGGTGACCAAGGTCCATTGGCAAATTGCATACGCATTACTATTGGAATAGCAGATGAAAATCAATTGGTTTTGGGAATTATCAAAGAGTTTATGGGTATTAAATAAAGAAATACAAAATAAAGGGAGTTATGTCATATGGAAGTTAGAAAAGCATATTTAGATAGGAGCACAACTGAAACCAGTATAGAAATAGAACTAAATATTGATGGAACGGGAAAGAATAATATAGACACAGGTGTGGGTTTTTTTGACCATATGTTGGTGCAGATTGCTAGACATGGTTTTATGGATTTAAATATTAAAGCAGATGGGGATTTACAAGTAGACAATCACCATACTGTGGAGGATGTGGGAATATTATTAGGCCAGGTAATTAATAAGGCCCTTGGAGATAAAAAGGGCATAATAAGATATGCAACAGTATTCACTCCAATGGATGAGGCTCTTTCAATGGTATCCCTAGATATTAGTGGTAGACCATATTTGCACTATGATGTGGAATATACTGCCCATAGGACAGGGGAATTTGAAGTTCAATTGGTGGAGGAGTTTTTCAGAGCATTGGCCTTTAATAGTGGAATAACCCTACATATTAAAAATTTACATGGACGTAATGATCATCATATTATTGAGAGTATATTCAAGGCTTTTGGTAGGGCATTGGATCAAGCTACTCAAAAGGATCCTAGAATAGAAGGAGTTATGTCCACTAAAGGAAAACTTGGGTAGAGGAGGGGGCTTTATGCTAATTTATCCTGCAATAGATATTAAAGATGGGAAATGTGTACGATTGACCCAGGGAGATTTTAATGAAGAAAAAGTATATTTTAATAATCCCGCTAAAGTGGCAAAGATATGGGAGGATAAAGGTGCAAAAATATTACATATAGTGGATTTAGATGGTGCATTGGAAGGTAGATCCAAGAACTTAGATGTAATTCAAGAGATTGTAAAGTCAGTGAATATTCCTGTTCAATTAGGTGGAGGTATTAGGAGCTTAGATACCATTAGAGAGCTATTGGATATGGGAGTAGATAGGGTGATTTTAGGGACTAAGGCCTTGGAAGATAAAGAAATGGTTAAAAAAGCAGTGGACTTATATGGTGGGAGAATAGTCATAGGAATAGATGCAAAGGATGGATATGTGGCAGTAGAAGGATGGACAAAGACCAGTGAAATAAAAGCACTTGACTTTGCACTGGAAATGGAGAAAATAGGAGTAAAGACCATAGTATATACGGATATTTCCAAGGATGGAATGCTCATGGGCCCAAATTTTCAAGCTACTGGAGAATTAAATGAAAAAGTAGATATGGATGTTATTGCTTCAGGAGGAGTGGGTAGTATAGATGATGTGAGGACCCTATCTAAAATGAACTTAGCAGGGGTGATCATAGGAAAGGCTCTCTATGAGGGAAAGATCGATTTAGAAAAGATGGGAGCTGAACTATAATGGGAATAAAGAGGATTATAACTTGCTTAGATATAGATAATGGTAGGGTGGTTAAGGGAGTTAATTTTATAAATTTAAAAGATGCTGGTGACCCAGTGGTGATTGCCAAGGCCTATAATGAACAGGGTGCAGATGAAATTGTACTCTTAGACATAAATGCCAGTTATGAAAAAAGGGGTACTATGTTAAGGCTTGTAAAAAAAGTTGCAAATATAGTATCTATACCCCTTACTGTGGGAGGTGGTATTAGGACTGTAGAGGATTTTAGGCAAATGCTTGAAATGGGAGCAGATAAAGTATCCATAGGTTCTGCAGCAGTGAAAAATCCCAATCTTATATTAGAAACTTCTAGAAAATTTGGCTCAAAGAAGGTTGTCATAGCCATTGATGTAAAAAAAGTAGATGATGAATACCATGTATATATTCAGGGTGGTAAAAAGGATACAGGATTAGAAGCCATATCTTGGGCCAGGGAAGTGGAAAAATTAGGTGCAGGAGAAATACTTTTAACTAGTATGGATGCTGATGGGACAAAAAAGGGATATGATATAGAGATTACAAAAAAGATTAGTGATGCAGTGGATATCCCTGTAATTGCTTCTGGTGGTGCTGGAAAGATGGAAGACTTTTTAGAGGCCTTTACTATTGGTGGAGCTCATGCTGCATTGGCAGCTTCCCTATTTCACTTTAAAGAAGTGGATATAGGAGAATTAAAAGATTATCTGTATGGTGAAGGAGTCAATATTAGAAGGGGGAAGGGTGATATGGAGCTATTGAAGGAAATTAAGTTTGATGAAAAGGGTCTAATACCTGCCATTGTTCAGGATATAAGGACTAAAGAAGTTTTGATGATGGCTTATATGAATGAAGAATCCCTAAAAAAGACTTTGGAGACAAATAAAACCTGGTTTTGGAGTAGGAGTAGGCAGGAGTTGTGGAATAAGGGTGCTACTTCTGGAAATATACAAAAAGTAGTACAAGTAGACTATGATTGTGATGGTGATAGCCTATTGGTACTGGTGGAACAAAAGGGTGTAGCTTGTCATACTGGAGAAAGGTCCTGTTTTTATAATTCCATATATAAAACTACAGAGGAAGGGGCAGTTGGATCTGAGGTTTTAGAACAGCTTTACAAGATAATAGATGATAGAAAGATAAATCCTGTAGAAGGTTCCTATACAAAATATTTATTTGATAAGGGTATTGATAAGATTTTGAAAAAAATAGGTGAGGAATCTGCTGAAGTGATAATTGCTGCAAAAAATCCTGATAAAGAGGCAATAGTCTATGAGACTAGTGATTTAATATATCATTTATTTGTACTCTTAAGGGAAAAGGGAATTCCACTGGAAGATATATATAAAGAACTTAGATCCAGATTTAAATAATAAATAAATTATATCTTATATATATAATATCCAGGTTCAAATATTGAATAAATATATTTTTAAAAGCTATAGTAGATGAAAATTTTGTATTATGATATGATAATATTTGGGATATAATATTATATAAATATATAGAGGAGGCTA
>JAAYNB010000106.1 GCA_012521085.1 Clostridiales bacterium
AAATCTATAAGCCGAGTTTTGTATTAGACAATCATCTATCTAGGCCGAAAGTTGCCAGTCGGCTCAAGCGACCTACCATTGGGATACGACGAGCAGCCGTATTTTCTTGTCCCTACTTGGTCTTGCTCCGGATGGGGTTTACATAGCTGACTAGTCACCTAGCCACTGGTGAGCTCTTACCTCACCTTTCCAGCCTTACCAGATAGCTCAAAAGCTATTCTCACCACAAGTATCAGTATTGCTACTGAACAAGGGGTCTGGCGGTATATCTCTGTTGCACTATCCTTAGGGTCGCCCCCACTGGGTGTTACCCAGCATCCTGCTCTATGGAGCTCGGACTTTCCTCGTGTACAGTTAAACTGCACCCGCGATTGTCTGATTTACTCATAATATTTCTTTGTTTTCTTTTGGATTTATATATTAACATATTTTTAAAACTATGTCAAAAGGAATAATATGGTTACTATTTTCTGTCCATTGCTTTATTAGCTAGAGCATCTGCTTCTTTATTATATTCTCTTTTAATATGCTCTATATGAAATTCCTCAAATTCATTAATAAGAGGCATTACCATATTATACATTGGAATCATTCTCTCATTTTTGACTTTATATTCTCCTTTTATCTGTTTAGTTACTAATTCACTATCTAATTTGCATTTAATTTTTTTAATTCCCATATCTAAGGCTATTTCCAATCCCCTACTTAATGCTTTATATTCTGCCACATTATTGGTCTGAACCCCTATATATTGACTAACTTCTTTTAGTATATTACCATCTTTGTCTTTAATTACAATTCCAATACCCGCTTCTCCAGGGTTACCCCTTGATCCACCATCTGTATAAATAATGGCTTCCATCTGTAATTCACATCCTCTTTATAATATTTTAAATGGATTTGTCTTTGTATTAGATACCATAATATCTACATCAATATTATTTTTTTCAAATGCTTCTTTTAAATATTCTTCTACCAATTGAATAAAAAATATTTCTGTCTCAAAATGTCCTGCATCTATTACCGATATACCTAACTCTTTTGCTATTTGAGCATCATGGTATTTTACATCCCCTGTAATAAGACATTGACAGTTTTGTTTTTTAGCCAATTTTATATAACCTGCACCACTGCCATTTACTATGGCAGTATTTTCTATTTCATCATCATTAGCTTTCACATATCTAATCTGTTTTAAATTAAAAATGAATTTTAATTTATCTATTAAATCTTCTATTTTTTGTGGGGTTTTCAATTTGCCAAATCTTCCTATGCCAATGCCTTCACCTTCTTGATGCAATGGAAAAATATCATAGGCAACTTCTTCATAGGGATGAGCCTTTATCATATTATTTATGGCCATATTTAAGTTTTGTTCTGTTACTATGGTTTCCAAACGCATTTCATCAACTTTTTCTAATTTGCCCTGCTCACCTATAAAGGGATTAGTTCCCTCTAAGGCCTTAAATGTACCTGTACCACTGTTTCTAAAACTACAATGGCTATAGTTACCAATATGACCTGCTCCTGCTAAGGCTAGGGCATCTGCAACTTTTTCTTCATATCCTATCGGTATAAATACAACAATTTTATACAATTTTTCTTTATTTGTAATATCTAAAATCGATATATTTTCTAAACCTATTTTCTTTGCTACAAAATCATTTAACCCACCTATGGCTATATCCATATTAGTATGGGTGGCATATATGCTGATATTATTACTAATAGCCTTATGTATTAAATTTCCCTTATAATCTTCTTTTACAATAGATTTAAGAGGTGAAAATATTATTGGATGATGGGATATTATTAAATCTATATCTTGCTCTATTGCTTCTTCTAATACTTCTTTTGTTATATCTAAAGATATAATTATTTTTTTAACTTCTTTTTCATAACTACCTATTTGCAGTCCTACATTATCCCATTCCATAGCATATTCTCTAGGTGCTAATTTTTCCATTAGAGATGTAATATCTTTTACTCTTGTAACCATTTTAACACCTCCTGTAATTTTTCTAATTTTGTAATTGATTTCTTATATTTTTTTAATGCATTTTTTTCACTTTGGTTTTTTATATTTTTTATAATTGTCTTTTTTATATTTATTTTTTCCGTTATAAATTCAATTGCAACATCTCTAGGATTAGATTTTAAAAAAAGTCCAATTTCATAATAAATTTTATCTGTTATTTCTTGTTTTCCTCTTTTTGCTACTATTATTTCATATATGCGTTGGTTTTCTTTTACTAATACATCTTTTTGTATTGTAAAATTATTGTTCAATAAATATTTTCTTACTTCTCTTTGTCCTCGCATAGGCTGCAATATGAAATTTTCTATACTATTTGTTATATTCTTATCTTTATCTAATATCTTGGTTATTAGTCTACCTCCAACACCTGCAATAATCACAGTGTCTACTTCACCTGGTTTTAGTATTTCTAATCCATTTCCCAATCTAAGTTCTATTTTGTCAATAAGTTTATAATATTCTATATTTTCTTTGGCAATTTTTAAAGGTCTTTTATGTATATCACCGGCAATGACCTTTGGACTTATTTTATTTTCTATTAAATATATTGGGATGAGTCCATGGTCTGTTCCAATATCAGCTACAATACTACCCTCGGGTATTAAATCTGCTATTTTTTTTAATCTAGAATTTAATTTTATATTCATTATATCACTCATTTACTTATTTTTTATGTAAAACTTAACATTATATTTTTTTCTTTTTTCCCCAAACTAAATTTAAGGAGGTGAATATATGGGTGATAATGATGGAAATAAAAAAGAAGATTCTACACCTATTGCTCTTAAAGGTTTTAGCTGGGGTGGTAATACTTTAAAATGGGAATATGAGGCGGATAAGCTTGCTAATAATTCTAAAAATCAATTCGAAAATATATTTTTACAAAATAAAGATAGGAAAAGTTAATAGTCATTTTAATTATAATAGATTCGCTATAAGGCGAATCTATTATAATTAAATAATTTTATTCTAAATAGTCTTTTAGTTTTTTACTACGACTAGGATGTCTTAATTTTCTTAAGGCCTTTGCTTCTATTTGTCTAATACGTTCTCTAGTAACTTCAAATTGTTTACCCACTTCTTCCAATGTCCTAGCTCTTCCATCGTCTAGGCCAAATCTCAATCTTAAAACTTTTTGTTCCCTGGGTGTTAATGTATCTAATACTTCAATTAATTGTTCTTTTAATAATGAGAATGCAGCAGCATCTGCAGGTGCTGGAACATCTTCATCTGGTATAAAATCTCCTAAATGGCTATCTTCTTCTTCACCTATAGGTGTTTCCAATGATACTGGTTCTTGGGCAATTTTTAATATTTCTCGTACTTTTTCTTCTGTTAAATCCATTTCTGCGGCAATTTCTTCTGGTCTAGGTTCTCTACCCAATTCTTGTAATAATTGTCTTGAAACCCTAATTAGTTTGTTAATTGTCTCTACCATATGAACAGGGATTCTAATAGTTCTAGCTTGATCGGCAATAGCCCTGGTTATGGCTTGACGAATCCACCATGTTGCATAGGTACTAAATTTAAAGCCTTTTTGGTAATCAAATTTTTCCACTGCTTTTATTAATCCTAAATTTCCTTCCTGGATAAGATCTAGGAACAACATTCCTCTTCCCACATAACGTTTGGCAATACTTACAACTAGTCTTAAGTTAGCTTCTACTAAACATCTTTTTGCCTCTTCATCTCCAGCTTCCATTCTTTTAGCTAATTCTACTTCTTCTTCTGCTGTTAATAATGCAACTTTACCAATTTCTTTTAAGTACATTCTAACAGGATCATCTATATTAACACCTTTTAATAAGGCCTCATCATCTTCTATTTTTTCATCTATATCAATTTCATCATCTTCAATATCATCTACATCATCTACATCGTCTCTATCTCCAACAACTTCAATTCCCATTGCAGCAAATTGTTCATATATTTCATCAATCTGGTCTTTATCCAAATCTATTTCTTCCAAGGCATCCATGATTTCAGAATAAGTAATCATTCCATTTTTCTTACCTGTATCGATTAATTTTTTTACTGTAGATTTTATGGTTTTATTTTCATTTGTATTACTCATTTTTATTACCTCCCTTCTTCTGCTTGCAGTTTCTGTAACTCTATATTAATATTCATCATTTCCATGCCTATATCTAACAATTGCTTTTCAACCTCTTCCTTATTTAAATTTTTATTTTTTATGATTTCATCTTGTTTGTTTTTTAATTCATTACGTTTATATAATAGATCATATCTTCTTACATTAAATTTATACTTTTCTATTAATTGGTCAATATCTACTTCCTGAATATCTATTTCTAAGATTTTTTGTATTTCTCTTTCTAAATTTGGAAGATAGTCCATTATTTTATTTAAGGCATCTATATTATGTTGATTATCTAGTATAAATTGAAACATAGGTCGGTGTTTTTCTACAATTAAATCATCTATACTTATTTTATCTATGACATTAGAAGTAAATTGAGGATTTGCGAACATATATTTTAATAATTGTTTTTCTGCAATGATATGACCTTTCTTTTCTGGTAATGGCATAGCTTCTATATATCTATTATTTCTTTTGTAATTAGAACTATACCTAATATTGTCTACAGCTGAGTTTGTGACTCTTTTTTCACCTTGAATTTCTCTAATAATTGCTTCTTTTGATATTTTCAGTTTTTCAACAACTTTATTAATATATGCATCCTGTTCTATGGGACTTTTTATATCTTTTAAAATTACGGCTATTTCTTTTCCTAAATTTACTTGATCATCTAAACTATCACTGGAATACTTTTCTTTTGCTAAATTTATTTTGTAGTCTATATGATTTAAAGCTTTCTTTAAATGTCTTTGAAAGACTTGTCTACCTTTTTGTTTAATAAAATCATCAGGATCCATATTATTAGGTAGATGTAATATTCTTATATCTATATCTAAGTCTTTTAATATTTCTATGCTTCTCAATGTGGCTGACTTTCCTGCATTATCGCTGTCAAATGAAATTATAACTTGATCAAAATATCTCTTTAATAATATACCATGTTGTTTTGTTAGAGCTGTCCCCAAAGTGGCAACAACATTGGTAAATCCTTCTTGATATAATGATATAACATCCATATATCCTTCTACTAAAATTACTTGTCTGTTGTTTGGATTTTTTCTAGCTAAATTTAAACCATATAAGATTTCACTTTTTTTAAAAAAAATTGTTTCTGGGGAATTGAGATATTTAGGCATACTTTCGTCTAAAACTCTACCACCAAATCCTAGTACATTTCCTTTAATATCAAATATAGGAAAAATTATTCTATTTCTAAAGCGATCATAGAATCCATTTTTTTGTTTGGTTTCAACGATTAGCCCCGATTCAAGTAGATCATTTTCTGTATAGCCTTTTTCTGCAAAATAATTTAATAAATCATTCCAGCTATTATGAGCATAACCTAATCCAAAGGTTTTTATTGTTTTAGTATTTAATCCCCTTTTTATTAAATAATTTAGGGCTATATTTGGCCTTTGTATTAAGTTTTCATAAAAATATCTACCTGCTTTTTTATTTATTTCAAAATATTTCTTTTCTTTTTCTTTCTTTTCCCTATATTCTTTTGAACTTAAATCACTTCTTTCTTTTATATGGATATTAGCACGATCTGCTAATACTTTTATAGCTTCAATAAAATCTAATGATTCCTTTTTCATTATGAATCCAATAACATCTCCACTTTCACCGCAACCAAAACATTTAAAAAATTGTCTTTCTCTATTTACCATGAATGATGGAGTTTTTTCATTGTGAAAAGGACATAGTCCTTTATGAGATGTTCCAGCTAGTTTCAATTCTATATATTGGGATATCACATCTACTATATCATTTTTATCCTTTATTTCTGCTATAAGGTATTCTGGAAAATATTTTTCCATCATTGTATCACCTAACAATAAAAATTATATTATAATATATATTTCTCTTTTTTTCAACATTATCCTTTCTTTATAAGTATTATTATTTAAAACAGGTTTTTTTATATAAATATCTATCGAGTTTTCTTCGACATCATATATACTAATTCCTTTTTATTAGACAAAGTAAATCAATTCTGAATCTTTTAACTGATTAGTTTAACTGTGTTGAGTAGTTGGTATAACTATGTTTTGAAACAATCTTATTGCTTCATTATCAGTACAACTGGCAATATAATCTACAACTGCCCTTTCTAATCCTTCTTTTTCTATTGTATCTCTATGAATGCCAGGCATTTCATATGGATTTTCCATATAATAATTGTATAAAAACTCAACTATATGAGTGGCTTTTTCCTTTTCTTTAAGACATAATTCTCCATTATATACTTTTTTAAACATGAAATTTCTTAATGACATCATTATTTCATAAAGAATTTCCGATTGATATATTTTAGGTTCATCATATTTTTCCCAACCCTTAATTGTTTCTACAATAATATCTTTAACAAATATATTAATTCTTTGACTATGTGTCTCTCCCAATACTTCTAATATATCCTTTGGAATATCATAATGCTTTAAAACACCCGCATTTATACTATCTTGTATATCATGGCATAAATAAGTTATACGGTCTACCAATCTGACTAATTGCCCTTCCATTGTGATTGGCATATTGTTCCCAGTATGATTTAATATGCCATCTCTAACTTCAAAAGTCAGGTTTAATCCCCTGCCATCTCTTTCTAAACGATCAATTACTCTTAAACTTTGTTCATTATGTGAAAAATAACCTGTAATATTATTTAATACTTCTTCCCCATTATGTCCAAAACAAGTATGTCCTAAATCATGTCCCAATGCAATTGTCTCTACCAAGTCTTCATTTAATCTTAATGCTCGTGCAATTGTTCTGGAAATTTGGGACACTTCTAAAGTATGTGTTAATCTAGTTCTAAATATATCATTTTTTACTATAAATACCTGGCTTTTGCCTTTTAACTTTCTAAAAAACTCGCAATGGATTATACGATCTCTATCTCTTTGGTATGGGCTTCTCACAATACATTCTTTTTCTTCTCGAATTCTACCCCTAGTATTTTCACTTAGTTGTGCAAACTTTGATAAATATTTTTTTTCATAAGTTTCTGTTGTTTTTCTTGGACTTTGTTTCATATGTTTTCTTCTACCTCTCTATAGTATATTATTGTATATATACCACATTTTTTTAAAAATTCCTCTAATTTTCATTGAAATTCACTGTTTTACGATTTGTATTTCATTATTAAAAATTTCAATATACGTATTTTTATTAGTTTTATGGTCATACCATCTATTTACCCATTTTTATAATCAATCTTTTATATAAAGAAAATTATTAAATATATAATGTGTTTTTAAAAGTTAAAAGGAATAAAGAGTATACTCTTTATTCCTTTTATTTTATAATTTTATAATTTATTTAGTTAAAAAACATTAAAACGGATAATTAATTTTATATTTTAGCAATATTATTTTATGTACTCTTCCATACAGTACCATCTAAATCTACTGTTACAATACAATTTCTTCCCATAGCCTTTCCTCTATATAGAGCATCATCTGCCTGTTTTAGAATATCCTCAATATCTTTGCTATTATCACTAACCAATGTGGCTATTCCAATACTTACTGTAAAACTTAATTCTTTATCCTAATAAACTACTTTTGTATTTAATACAATATCTCGCAACTTTTCTGCCAGTTTTTCTGCTTCTTTTAAGGAGATATTCTTTATAAGAAAGGTAACTACAGGTATAAAAAATAATACAATTACAGTTCTTTTATTTAGCTTATATATGGTTTTAGTATATAGAAGGGCTACAACAAACCATAGTACTGAAATAAAAGGTAGAGCAAAATACTGTA
>JAAYNB010000107.1 GCA_012521085.1 Clostridiales bacterium
AATATAGATGTGGAATTTCCATTGGGACTATTTACTTGTATTACAGGAGTATCCGGTTCTGGTAAGAGTACATTGATTAATGAAATACTTTATAAAAAAGTTGCCCAAGAATTATATCGTTCTAAAGTAAGGCCAGGAGCCCATGATGAGATAAAAGGACTGGAGAATATAGATAAGGTTGTAGAAATTGATCAATCACCAATTGGAAGAACACCTAGATCTAATCCTGCCACTTATACAGGAGTATTTGATCATATAAGAGATGTCTTTGCTGAGACACCATATGCTAAAATGAGAGGATATAAAAAGGGTAGATTTAGTTTTAATATAGCAGGTGGTCGTTGTGAGGCTTGTAAAGGTGATGGCATACTTAGAATAGAAATGCACTTTTTATCAGATGTTTATGTGCCTTGTGAAGTATGTAAAGGGAAAAGATATAATAGAGAAACCTTAGAAGTTAAGTATAAGGGTAAGACCATCTCGGACATACTTGAAATGAATGTGGAAGAAGCCCTGGAATTTTTTAAAAATATTCCTAAGATACAGAGTAGATTACAGACTTTATATGATGTGGGTCTTGGATATATAAAATTAGGTCAGCCTTCCACTCAATTATCAGGGGGAGAAGCACAGAGGATAAAACTGGCATCAGAATTAAGTAAGAGAAGTACTGGTAAAACCCTATATATATTAGATGAACCAACTACAGGTCTTCATATAGCAGATGTTCACAGATTAATAGGAGTATTACAAAGACTAGTAGATACAGGAAACACAGTAATAGTCATAGAACATAATTTAGATGTTATAAAAATTGCTGATCATATTATTGATTTGGGCCCAGAAGGTGGAGATGGAGGAGGACAAATAGTTGTTCAAGGTACACCAGATGAAATAATAAAAAACAAGGATTCATACACAGGCATCTATCTTAAAAAAATATTGTCATAAAAAAGTAATTATGATAAATTGATAATATATATCAAAATAGTATAATATCTTGGTTAGATTGGTAAAAATCTAACCAAGATTTATATATAATAGAATGTTAAAAAGGGGGGGCGAATATGCAAGCCTATAGTAAATATTTTAAAAATGGAAATAAAATAAAAATAGAGGTGGAAATTCTACCCACTTATTTAATATTAGAAGGTATAATAAATACTGTGCTGGATATTTATTTGTAGACATTGATGGTGAATATTTACAAAAAGATGAACGAAAAACAAAATGCACCATATATTTGGACAATAAAATATGTGTATTTTCAACAGATGTAAAAGCATTTATAGATGGAAAATTAATATTAAAAGAACCCCCATTAAAAGATATACAAATATTACAGAGAAGGAAATTTGTCAGGGTTGACACAGATATAGAAGTAGATTGTTTTTTAGTAGGCTTTCAAGATAGGGCCATAGAAAGTGATAAGAGATTTCCAGCTGTTATAAAAAATATAAGTGGCGGTGGTGTACTTTTAAATACAAAATTATCAATTCCCAAAGACACAATATTACTTTTTGAATTAGAATTAGAGGAAACTCTTTTATTAACTGTAAGAGTATTGAGAAATGAAGTGGACAGTGATAATTCTAATAATTTGGGATGTGAATTTATAGGTATAACAGATGAAAAACGTCAAAAGATTATTAAATATGTAAATAAACTACAATTTATATAATATCTGTTATTTAAGAGGTGATTAATAGAATAATATGTTTGATATAAAAGAACAATTGAAGATATTACCAGATAAACCTGGTGTATATTTAATGAAGGATAGAGAAAATAATATCATATATGTAGGCAAGGCCATATCTCTTAGAAATAGGGTAAGGCAATACTTTCAATCATCTAGAAATCAGTCTCCTAAAGTAAGGGCCATGGTGGAAAATATTGATTCCTTTGAATATATTATTACAGATTCAGAACTAGAGGCCCTTATATTGGAATGTAATTTAATTAAAGAAAATAAACCTAAATATAATATTTTATTAAGGGATGATAAGACATATCCATATCTTAAAGTTACTTTAAATGAGGATTATCCCAGAGTTATAAAGACTAGAAGATTTATAAAAGATGGTGGAGAATATTTTGGTCCATTTACTAATGTAACAGCTTTAAATGAGACATTAAATGTGATACATCAGGTTTTTCCCATTAGAACATGTAAGAGAAATATAGCAAAATCCATACAAAGAAAAGAAAGACCTTGCCTAAACTACTATATAAAAAAATGCTTAGGTCCATGTACTGGTAATGTAGATAAGGAAGAATATATGGAATTAATAGAGGAAATATCGTTATTTTTAAGAGGTAGAAAAGATGAATTAATTATAAAGATTGAGGACAAAATGAAAAAGGCAGCAAAGGATTTGAATTATGAAAAAGCAGCCATGTATAGGGATCAATTGGCGGCTTTAAATACCATAATAGAAAGACAGAAGATAGTTTCTACCAATGATATAGATCAAGATATTATAGCAGTGGCTAATGGTGAAAATGAGAGTTGGGTACAGGTTTTTTTTGTTAGGGAAGGAAAAATAATACAAAGGCAACATTTTAAACTTTCCACTGATAAAGATGAGAGTATTGGAGAGATTTTATCATCCTTTGTAAAACAATATTATAATAATATGACTTTTATACCAAAGGAAATTCTATTAGAGATAGAATTAGAGGATATGGACTTAATAGGAGATTGGTTAAGTGCAAAGAGGGGCAATAAAGTCCATATTAGAGTTCCTAAAAGAGGAGAAAAAAAGAAATTAGTAGACATGGTAAAGAAAAATGCTGTATTTATGATGGAAGAAGCTAGAGAAATTGAGAGAAGGAAAAAAGAAGCTAAGGAAAAATTAATGGAAGATTTACAAAATCTATTGGATTTAGACATGCCTCCATATCGTATAGAGGCTTTTGATATATCAAATATACAAGGAGTAGAGTCAGTGGGCTCCATGGTGGTTTTTGAAGATGCAAAGGCTAAGAAAAAAGATTATAGAAGATTTAAAATTAAAACCGTCCAAGGTGCAAATGACTATGCAAGTATAGAAGAAATTATATTAAGAAGATTTAAAAGAGGACTAGAAGAGACAAAGGATATTATTGATGGTTCTATTGTAATGGAAGAAGGCAGATTTTCTGTATTTCCAGATTTAATAATGATAGACGGAGGACTGGGCCAGATAACCAGTGTAGAAAAATCCTTGGCAGAATTAAATCTGGACATCCCTGTATGTGGTATGGTTAAGGATGATAGACATAGAACTAGGGGTCTCATATATAAAAACAAAGAATTAAATATAGAAAAAAACTCAAATTTAATGAGATTTATCGCAAATATTCAAGAAGAAGCTCATAGATTTGCTATTAATTATCATAGAAGTCTTAGAAGAGAAAAGAGCTTTACTTCAGTATTAACTGAAATACCAGGAATAGGTGAAAAAAGAAGGATCAGTTTAATGCAACATTTTAAAGATATTAATAAGATTAAAAATGCAAGTGTAGAAGAACTTATGAAAGTAGAAGGATTAAATAGAAAATTAGCTGAAAATATATATGAATACTTTAGAAATTAAATTATATATTGAGGGGTTGTAAAAATGGCTATTACTGTAGGAGATTTAATAAAAGAACTTAAGCTAGAAGAATTAAATTCATTTGATGGTAATGAAATAGAGTTAGTAACAGCAGATTTAAATAGACCTGGCATGCAATTGGCAGGTTTTTTAAATCATTTTGCAAATGAACGAGTTCAAATAATCGGGAAAGTAGAGCACCAATTCCTAAATACATTAGATAGTGATACAAGAAGAGAAAGATTGGAAAAGCTACTTTCCTATGATATTCCATGTATTATATTAAGTAGAAATTTAGAACCTCATGTGGAACTTATCAATGCAGCAGAAAAATATAAGAGAAAATTATTGAGAAGTGAAATAAGTACTACTAAATTGACCAGTATAATAACAAATTATTTGGAAGAAAAACTAGCTCCAAATATAATAATACATGGGGTTTTGATGGAAATATATGGAATAGGCGTTTTGATTATAGGAAAAAGTGGCATAGGAAAAAGTGAAACTGCGGTGGAATTAATAAAAAGAGGTCATCTCTTTTTAGCAGATGATGCTGTGGAGATTAGACGTATAGGACAAGATATGCTAATTGGAAATGCTCCTGAATTGACAAAGTATATGATAGAAGTAAGAGGCATTGGAATTATGGATGTAAAGAGTTTATTTGGTGTGGGAGCAATAAAAATAGATACAGATATCAATCTCGTAGTAAAATTAGAAGATTGGGATCCTGATAAAGATTATGATAGAATAGGTGCAGATGAAAAATATAAGGAAATATTAGGGATAAAAATACCTGAAATAACAGTACCAGTAAAACCTGCTAGAAATATTGTAGTCATTATAGAAATGGCAGCTAGAAACCATAGATTAAAGGCAATGGGATATAATGCAGCTAAGGAATTTAATGAGAGATTATATAGACATCTCAATGGATAACTAACAGGAAAATTTTTTTAAAAAAAGCTTTTAAAAAATCTGAATATAGTATACAATAGAATTTGGGTTTTATATTATGGTGATAATAGTTAAAAAAATAACAATAATATGTATTTGTGTTAATTTTATAACTATTGCAATTTCCTTGATGTGGCTATAAAATTATTATATAATAGCTATTAACGAATATTAAATATATTCTAAATTGCACAACTATTCAAGGACATAATATAATTTATCAAAAAAATTTAATATCTATATTATTAAAAAGGGGGTATATTATGGCTACAAATATCTTAACTGTAGAAAATTTTCAAAAATTAGCAAAAGTCATTGAAGAAAACAAAGGAAGACAAGGAGCATTAATGCCGATTTTACATGAAGGGCAAAAGATCTTTGGATGTTTACCAATTGAGGTGCAAAAAATGATTTCTGAAGAACTTGAAATACCCTTAAGTGAAATTTATGGCGTTGTGACATTCTATTCACAGTTTTCCTTAGAACCAAAAGGTGAATATGTAATTAGTGTTTGCTTAGGAACAGCATGTTATGTAAAAAATGCACAACCTATATTAGATAAAATATCCGAGGTTATAGAAGCTAAACCAGGTGGAAATTCACCAGACGGTAAATTTACACTATTGGCAACACGCTGTATCGGAGCATGTGGATTGGCACCAGTAATAACAATAAATGAGGATGTATACGGAAGATTAGTTGTTGATGATATTCCAAAGATAATGGAAAAATATTTATAAAAGAGGGGGTTAGACAATGAAGTCAATTGCTGATTTAGAAAAGATTCGTGAAGCGGCATTAGAAAGAGTAAATCTAAGAAGTGATAGACAAGGTATAAGAATAGTAGTAGGGATGGCAACCTGCGGTATAGCTGCTGGGGCTAGACCTGTTATGATGAGCTTTTTAGATGAAATAAAAAAACGTGGTATTGAACATGTGGTTGTAACGCAAACAGGATGTATAGGTGCATGTCAATATGAACCAATTGTAGAAGTATATGATGGTGATGAAAAAACAACTTATATAGAAATGACAGTTGATAAAGCTAAGAGAGTAGTTTTAGAACATATTGTGAACGGTAACATAGTTGATGGATATACAATAGGAAGTTATAAAAAATAAAGATACTATAAAGTTAGATAATATGATAGGGGGGTAAAATAATGGAATTATTTAGATCGCATGTATTAGTATGTGCAGGAACTGGATGTACCTCATCAGCTTCATTAAAAATCATAGAAGAATTTGAAAAACAGTTAGAAGAAAATAATCTTGAAAAAGAAGTAAAAATAGTACAAACTGGATGTTTTGGACTATGTGAGGCAGGTCCTGTAGTCATAGTATACCCAGAAGGTGCTTTCTATAGTCATATTAAAGTAGAAGATGTTAAAAGAATTACAGAAGAACATCTATTAAAAGGAAGAGTTGTAACAGATTTATTATATAAAGATGCAGTAATAGAAAATCAAGTTAGAGATATAGATGAAGTTGATTTTTATAAAAAACAAAAGAGAATTGCTCTTAGAAACTGTGGTTTAATAAACCCAGAAGATATAGAGGAATACATTGCTTTTGATGGATATAAGGCATTAGCTAAAGTATTGACAGAGATGAAACCAGAAGAAGTAATTGAAATCATAAAAGAATCTAAACTAAGAGGTCGTGGTGGTGGAGGTTTCCCTGCAGGTTTAAAATGGGAATTTGCTGCTAAAGCAGAAGGAGACGAAAAATATGTAGCTTGTAATGCTGACGAAGGTGACCCTGGTGCATTTATGGACCGTTCAGTATTAGAAGGAGACCCCCATGTAATTGTAGAGGCTATGACTATAGCAGGTTATGCAATTGGTGCAAACAAAGGTTATGTATATATTAGAGCGGAATATCCTATAGCAGTTAAAAGATTACAATTAGCTATAGATGATGCAAAGAGAATGGGATTACTTGGAGAAAAAATATTTAACACAGGTTTTGACTTTGATTTAGAGATTAGACTAGGAGCTGGAGCTTTTGTCTGTGGTGAAGAGACTGCATTGATAAACTCCATAGAAGGAAAACGTGGTATGCCAAGACCTAGACCTCCATTCCCAGCTAATAAAGGTATTTGGAATAAACCTACATTATTGAATAATGTTGAAACCTATGCAAATATACCACAGATTATATTAAATGGTCCAGAATGGTTTAAATCAATCGGTACAGAAACATCTAAGGGTACAAAAGTATTTGCCCTAGGTGGTAAAATAAATAACACTGGTCTAGTGGAAATTCCTATGGGAACCACATTAAGAGAAGTTATTTATGAAATAGGTGGAGGAATACCAGGCGGAAAAGAATTTAAAGCAGTACAAACTGGAGGACCATCTGGTGGATGTATACCAGCTGAACATATTGATACTCCAATTGATTATGACAATTTAATTGAATTAGGCTCAATGATGGGTTCCGGTGGTATGATTGTAATGGATGAAGACAATTGTATGGTAGACATTGCAAGATTTTTCTTAGACTTTACAGTAGATGAATCATGTGGAAAATGCCCTCCATGTAGAATAGGTACAAAGAGAATGTTAGAAATATTAGATAAAATTACTGAAGGTAATGGTACAATGGAGGATATTGACAACTTAGAGAGATTGGCAAAAAATATTAAAGCTGCATCACTATGTGGTTTAGGTCAAACAGCTCCCAATCCAGTATTATCCACATTACAATACTTTAGAGAAGAATATGAAGCTCATGTTTTAGAACATAGATGCCCAGCTGGTGCATGTAAAGCTCTTTCTAATTACTATATTTTAGAAACATGTAAAGGCTGTGGAATCTGTATGAAAGCATGTCCAGTGGAAGCTATTTCAGGTGAAAGAAAACAAGTACATGTTATTGACCTAGATGTATGTATTAAATGTGGTGAATGTATGGCAAAATGTCCATTTGATGCCATAGTAAGAAGATAATTAATATTTTGCTATATTTAATTGAAGGGAGAGTGTAAAAATTGGAAAAGGTCACTTTAACCATAGATAATATGAAAGTTGAAGTTCCAAAGGATTATACGGTTCTAGAAGCAGCTAAAAGTGTAGGTATAGATATACCAACCCTATGTTTTCTAAAAGATATAAATGAAGTAGGTGCCTGTAGAATTTGTTTAGTAGAAATTGAAGGAAATAGAAATCTACAAACTTCATGTGTATACCCTGTTAGTGAAGGTATGGTAGTAAAGACAAATACAGAAAAAGTAAGAGATGCTAGAAAATCTACATTAGAACTTATACTTTCAAATCATAATCGTGAATGTCTAACATGTAATAGAAATAGAAATTGTGAATTACAAACATTATCAGAAGAATTAAATGTAACTGATATACCTTTCCAAGGAGAATTATTAGAAACAGTTGTAGATAATAAATCACATTCAATAGTTAGAGATCCTAGTAAATGTATACTATGTGGTAGATGTGTAAGTGTATGTAAAAATCAACAAAAAGTTGGTATACTAGATTTTACTAATAGAGGGTATTATACACAAGTTGGTCCGGCCTTTGAAAAAACCATGGATGAAACTCCATGTATTTACTGCGGACAATGTATTGTGAGTTGTCCTGTTGGAGCATTAAGAGAAAAAGAAGATATTGATAGAGTATGGGAAGCTTTAGAAGACCCAGAATTACATGTAATTGTTCAAACAGCTCCTGCAGTTAGAGCAGCTCTAGGTGAAGAATTTGGATATCCAATAGGTACTAGAGTAACAGGTAAAATGGTAGCTGCATTAAAGCGTTTAGGATTCGATAAAGTATTTGACACTGACTTTGCAGCAGACTTAACCATTATGGAAGAAGGTCATGAACTACTTGACAGAATTCAAAATGGTGGAGTATTGCCAATGATTACATCTTGTTCACCAGGTTGGATAAGATTCTGTGAGTTTAATTATCCTGAATTTATACCGAATTTATCTACTTGTAAATCACCACAACATATGATGGGAGCAATTATAAAATCATATTATGCAGAAAAACAAAATATTGATCCTGAAAAAATCTTTGTGGTGTCAGTAATGCCATGTGTATCTAAAAAGACAGAAGCTAGTAGAGAAGAACTAGAGGTAAAAGGTATACGTGATGTGGATGCAGTAATAACTACTAGGGAACTAGCTAAAATGATTAAAGAAGCTAGAATTAACTTTGATAAATTAGAAGATGCTGAATATGATCCAACCCTTGGAATGTACACAGGAGCAGGAGTAATATTTGGGGCAACAGGAGGAGTTATGGAAGCTGCTCTTAGAACAGTGGCTGATGTATTAGAAGAAGACGATTTAGAAGAAATAGAATATACAGCAGTTAGAGGTGTAGATGGAGGGATTAAAGAAGCAGAAGTGGTACTAGGTGGCAATACTATTAGAGTAGCAGTTGCCCATGGTACAGGAATGGCTAAAGAATTATTAGACATGGTTAAAGCTGGTGAAAAAGAATATCACTTCATAGAAATAATGGGATGTAGTGGTGGATGTGTAACAGGTGGAGGTCAACCTCATGTACCAGCTAAAGTAAAAATGGATATGGATGTTAGAATTGAAAGAGCTAAAGCTCTATATGAAGAAGATGAATTAAGTAGACTTCGTAAATCTCATGAAAATACATTAGTTCATAAATTATATGAAGAATACTTAGGAAAACCAAATAGCCATAAAGCCCATGAATTACTTCATACTTCATATGTGGCTAGAGAAAAATATGGTCCTATTCGTGAAGAAGTTGCTATGGCAATGGCGGAAGCAGCAACATCTAAGGACAAATAATAAATTTATATAAATAATAAAAATTTCCCCTTTAAAGTATATGGTAAAGTTAACCCAATATTTTATAGGGGAATTTTTTATATTAAAGTATATTTATATTTACTAAACTTTCAATTTATCCAACCTAGTGATATAATAAATAAAAAGAGTAAAGACATATTCGGGAGTGATAAACATGAAGGATACTTATAATAGAAGGGTTAATTATATGAGAATATCTATTACAGATTTATGTAATTTAAGATGTATATATTGTATGCCAGAGCAAGGAATTTGTAAAAAATCACATGATGATGTATTATCATTTGAAGAAATAACGGAAATAGTTAAGGTAGCTGCGGATTTAGGTATAGATAAAATAAGAGTTACTGGTGGTGAACCACTAGTTAAAAATGGCATAGTTGAATTTATCACTTCCATTTCAAGAATAGATGGAATTAAAGATATTGCCATGACTACAAATGGTATATTACTTGACAGATATATAGAAGATTTGAAAGAGGCTGGATTAAAAAGGGTTAATATAAGTATAGACTCATTAAATCCTGAAAGATATAAAGCCATAACTAGAGGTGGAGATATAAATCAAGTTCTAAAAGGTATTAGAAAAACTATAGAATTAGGTATGACACCAGTTAAGCTAAATGTGGTAGTTGTTGGTGGATATAATGAGGATGAAGTTGAGAATTTTGCAAAGTTGACTATGGACAAGGATATAGAGGTTAGGTTTATTGAACTTATGCCATTAGGAGAGGCTGCTGAATGGGCAAAGGAAAGTTTTGTTTCCAATGAAAGCATTAAGAAAAGAATTGGTAATTTAATTGAATTACCCCATAAAATTTCTAGCCCTGCAAAATACTATCAACTCCCAAATGCTTTAGGTAAAATAGGTTTTATTAATCCAATTAGTGATCATTTTTGTAGTGAATGTAATAGAATAAGACTTACATCTGATGGTAAACTAAAACCATGTCTTCATAGTAATCAAGAAATTGATATATTAAAAGCTGTGAGAACAAATCCTGAGGTTTTAAGGGAAGTATTGGAATCTGCCATTTTAGCAAAACCTCAGAAGCATTATTTAAATACTCAGGGACATGAGTATGTTAAAAGGAATATGTCTCAAATAGGGGGCTAGGATTTTAGGGTATATAAATAATAAAGATATATAAGATAGTAAGAGAGTACATTTCATATAATTGTACTCTTTTTTTATTAATATGAATAAGAAATATAATATAGAATAAATATAGATAGAGTTAAAATATAAATATGCCTTAATATTGGCCATAATTATTGTATTATATAATGCAAAATTATTTATAATAATAAGTAAACATAATAAAATTTACTATATAAAATATAATAAAATCCAACGTGTACGGTTTCGTCGCATAAAATTCTAAACTTTCATTCCGCTATAAAATCCTACAGCGCCAAAGCTCACTACGTTCGAACGGTTGGCCGCTGTTTAACGGATTTTATATCTTCATTCACTGAGAAATTTTAATGCTCCTGCAAAGGTACACTTATGGATTTTATTACATATTTTCAAATTGTATCAAGAGTATTGGTATCGTATTAGATTTTATATTGTATATTAAAATAATCTTTAAATTAATGCAAGAATTTTTATTTATAATAACATAAGAAATATTAAATACAATAAAATTCACCGCGTAGATTTTTGCCACATGAAATTATAAGATTTATTCCTATATAAAACCTATAATTGTGTTAAGGATTAATTGACCATAAGTATTAAAAAAGTTATACTTTATATGATATGTGTAAATTTTCAAAGAATATGATGTAAAGTATATACTTTAGATAAAAAAATAAATCATATAGCTTAGGAGTGAAAAAATTGGATAAAAGTAAAATATATAAAGATTTTATAAATATAATGGACGAAGAGAATATTTTGATAGATGAACCAATGAAAAATCATACTACATTTAAAATAGGTGGACCTGCAGATTTTCTATTATTGCCACAAAGTGTTGAAGAAATTAAAGATATTATAAAAATATGTAGAGAAAAAAAAATACCCTATTATGTCATCGGAAATGGATCTAATCTTTTAGTAAGTGATAAGGGCATGAAATCAGTTGTAATTAAAATTTCTAAGAATTTAAGTCATGTACATATTGATGGAAATACAGTTATAGCAAGTGCTGGAGTGTTGTTGTCAACATTATCAGATAAGGTATTAAAAGAAAGTTTAACAGGTTTAGAGTTTGCAAGTGGAATACCTGGTACATTAGGTGGAGCTATTACCATGAATGCAGGTGCCTATGATTCAGAGATGAAAAATGTAGTAAAGTCCTGTAGAGTTTTAGATGAAGAAGGTAATATTATAGAATTATCATTGGATGAATTAGAATTAGGATATAGAGATAGTATTATTCAAAAAAGGGATTATATTGTATTAGAAGTAACATTGGAATTAGAAAAAGGTGATTATGATGAAATAAAGGCTAAGATAGATGAATTTACCAAAAGACGTACAACTAAACAACCTTTACATTTACCTAGTTCTGGAAGTACATTTAAAAGACCCGTTGGATATTATGCAGGGAAATTAATACAGGATGCAGGTTTAAAAGGATTTAAAATAGGTGGTGCACAGGTTTCAGAATTACATTCCGGTTTTATTGTAAATGTGGATAATGCCACTGCCGATGATGTATTAAACCTAATTAAA
>JAAYNB010000108.1 GCA_012521085.1 Clostridiales bacterium
CAATTGTTTTCCTCCCATATACTAATTCTTAATTTATATCATTACTATATTAAATTATTCTTATCCTCACAAATAAAACTAGTAAGCATATTTTAAGCCTACTAGTTTAATATTTTAACTATCTAATTTCAATACAGACATAAATGCTTTTTGTGGTACTTCTACATTGCCTACTTGACGCATTCTCTTTTTACCTTCTTTTTGTTTTTCTAATAATTTTTTCTTTCTAGAAATATCTCCACCATAACATTTTGCCAGAACATCTTTTCTTAGAGCACGGATTGTTTCCCTAGCAATAATTTTTTGTCCTATGGATGCCTGTATAGGTATGGGGAATTGATGTCTTGGAATCTCTTCTTTTAGTTTTTCGCACATTGATCTTCCTCTAGCATAGGCTTTACTCTCATGTACTATAAATGATAGAGCATCTACCTGTTCTCCATTAATCAAAATATCTAATTTTACAAGTTTTGATTCTCTATATCCTAAAAATTCATAATCTAAGGAACCATAGCCTCTTGTCCTAGATTTTAAAGCATCGAAAAAGTCATAAATAACCTCATTTAGTGGAAGTTCATAATGCAATACAACTCTAGTTTCTTCAACATATTTCATATTTTTCATTTCTCCACGACGTTCCTGGCAAAGTTCCATAACTGCTCCTACATATTCATTAGGTACCATTATATCCGCTTTTACTATAGGTTCTTCCATAATACGAATTTCCTGTGGTTCTGGTAGATTAGCTGGGTTTTGTATCATACAAACTTCCCCATCTGTCTTTGTAATTCTATATATAACACTTGGTGCTGTTGTTACTATATCCAAATTAAATTCTCTTTCTAATCTCTCTTGTATAATTTCCATATGAAGTAAACCTAAAAATCCACATCTAAATCCATAGCCTAATGCAGCAGATGTTTCTGCATCATATACTAGAGCCGCATCATTTACTTGTAATTTTTCCAAAGCATCTCTAATATCTTCGTATTTTTCACCCTCAGCTGGATATATACCACAGTATACCATAGGTGTTACACTACGATAGCCAGGTAATGCTTCTTTTGTTGGGTTTTCTGCATCTGTAATGGTATCTCCTACACGACAATGTCTAACATCTTTAATACTTGCTGCCACATATCCAACATCGCCTGCCTGTAGCTCATCTAATTGTGTAGGTGTTGGAGAGTAAACCCCCACCTCTGTAACTTCAAATACTTTATTAGTAGCCATCATTTTTATATTCATGCCTTTTTTTATTGAGCCTTCTACTACACGAATATATGCAACTACACCTCTGTAATTGTCATAATAAGAGTCAAATATTAAAGCTTTTAATGGTTCATCCTCTGAGCCTGATGGTGCTGGAATCTTTTTAACTATTGCTTCTAAAACATCTTTTATATTGATGCCATCTTTTGCTGAAATCAGCGGTGCATCACTGGCATCTAATCCAATAACATCTTCAATTTCTTTTTTTATTTCATCTGGTCTAGCACTAGGTAGGTCAATTTTATTTATGACAGGCACAATTTCTAAATCTTGTTCTAATGCTAAATATACATTGGCCAGTGTTTGGGCCTCAATTCCTTGGGCTGCATCTACAACTAAAATAGCACCTTCACAGGCAGCTAAACTTCTTGATACCTCATAAGTAAAGTCAACATGTCCTGGAGTATCTATTAGATTTAAATAATATTCCTCGCCATCCTCCGCTTTATATGTTAAACGAACCGACTGTAACTTAATGGTAATTCCTCTTTCTTTTTCTAATTCCATATTATCTAGCATTTGTTCATGAATTTCTCTTTCACTTATTAAACCTGTATATTCCATTAATCTATCTGCCAAAGTAGATTTACCATGGTCAATATGGGCAATAATCGAGAAGTTTCTAATCCTCTTTTGTCTATTACTCGGCATATATGTGTTCCTCCTTCAAATAAATATACCAAGGTAGATTATATCATATAATACTAGTTCTTGGTAGCTAATACTATTCCATTTTAAAAAAATGTTGGCTTAAACCAACATTTTAATATTTTAAAAAGTTATTAAATTTTTCTATAATTTTCTCATATTTATTTTGTATAATTTCATATGTATAATCTATTTTACCTCTAGCAATATAATTGGTTTTACCCATAAAATCAATACTTATATATTTATCTTTTATTTCATAGCCCAATACCTTTGCCCCATCTAAGGCTAATATCTCCCTAAGTGCATTATCTACTAATAATAATCCTAGAATCTGTAATATAAAAATTAATAATAATACAAATTTCAATCTTCTTCTTTTTATTTTAATCTCTTTTTTTATTTCTACTCTACTCATTGACATCACCATTTATAGTATAGTCATACTTTAGTTTTTATAGACTATTTCTTTATATTATCTAATGTCTCAGCTAATATCTCTCCTAAATAAGTAGCTGATTTTTTAGCTTCCTCTATATTATTTAAATTACTACCTACTTCTATTAGGGCATAATGATTGGATAAAAATTGATTGAACTTCCCATAGGGTTTTACCAATATGGGTTTACTAAAACCAGGATAATTTATATCACTAATACTTTTTATATAATTAGCAAATATCTCCACTTCTTTTCTATTGGGACTTTCTGGGCCTATTACAAGTTGGAATTTTGTACTAACATTTTCATCTATATTTGTCCTGTTACTGGCCATAAGAGCTTTTTTCTTATTATCCTCTAAATTATCATAACCATCTCTATGTATATCTATAATTACTTTGATTGAAGGATTTTCTTTCAATATTTCCCTAGCCTTAGCAAGTGAACGACCATATGACCCTGAGTAAGATGGATAATCATGATAGGTTTCATCATGAATCACATTATATCCCCTTTTTTCTAATATCTCTGTTATAATTCTCCCTACTTCTATTACAGAATATTCTTTTCTAAGCGTATGATAATTCCCTTCTGAAGCTGGGTTATATGATTCTGTACCATGGGTATGATAAATTAAAACATGGGGTTTACCTTTTTCAAATGTTATTTTTTCAGGTTCTGTAACACCTGGTCTTACTATACTATCTACAATATTTTCATCTATATATTCTCCATGAAAAATATATATCTCTTTTCCCTCTTCATCACCTATGTCATCTATTTCCATATCCTCATCATATCTTTCCTGTGGTACAGTTCCTACTGCCATAGATTTGTCTTCTTTTTTAAGATCTACAAAAAAAATTTCTCTATAATCATCTTCAGAATCATTTTCAAACTCATCTTGGTTTTCTGTTTCTATTTCATGGGATATTTCTATATCCGAAATATGTTCTATGGGAAATTGAGCTTGTACAATAGTTACTGGGTTTTTAATATCAATTTTGAATATATTATCAATAAATGTTGCTAAGACATTTTTGATTATACCTTTGGAGTTTATTGATAACTTATGATTTTGGGGAAAAACTTCATGTATTATATAGATAAAAAAATTATTTTTATTCTCCTTATTATCTAAAACCTCTCTATTCGTTTTATCTATCATATATTGACTTGCATTTTGTGTATCTATAATAGATTTTTTATTTATTATAATTTTTCCAAAGACAAATAATATTATTAAAATTAATATTAAAATTATAATATTATAATTTTTACTAAAAAAAGATAATCTCTGTTTCATAAATAACCCCCCTACCTTTTATTAATACTATATAAATTAATATGAGAGGAGGATGTTATTTATGACATGAATCATTTAATGTAAGTATCTATTTACATCTTTTAAATCTATACCAGGATGTAATGCCATGTTTATTCCATTAGATATTATATGTGATAAATTTAATATAATATCATCTACATTATTAGGTGTTACTATGACATTTGCACCATATGGTTCTAAAACCTCCCTAATTAGCTCATATTTTTCTTCATTATTTAGTTGCCCCAGCATTTTATAAAATTCTGAACCTGGCCTAGATTGTTTTGAAAATGCACTAATAACCATTTGTATAGTATCATTTGTAAGGGTTGCCGCATCTACTACAGTAGGTACCCCTATGGCTATTACAGGTATACCTAATGCCTCTTTATCTAAAGTCTGTCTTTTGTTTCCTACTCCTGAGCCAGGATGTATTCCATCAGTAGATATCTGTATAGTAGTATTAACCCTTTCCATCTTTCTAGAAGCTAATGCATCCACTGCTATTACTAAATCTGGTTTAATTTTTTCAATTATTCCCTTGACAATTTCCCCTGTTTCTATTCCTGTTACACCCATGACCCCAGGAGAAATGGCACTTAATTCTATTAATCCTTCATCACTATCTTTATTATATAATTGAAAAAAATGCCTTGTTACAAAGAGTTTAGACACAACCTTTGGCCCTAGAGAATCTGGAGTAACATATTCATTTCCTAAACCCACTACTAAAACCTTTAAGTTTTTATGAATTTTAACTATTTTTTTTAATTCTTTAGCTAATAATTGGCTTATATCATCCTTTAAATCAGCATCAGGTTTTCTCAAAGCTCTAGATTCAAGGGTAATATACCTACCTATTGGCCTATTCATTATTTTTTGTCCTTCTTCATTAAGTATTTCAACCCTTGTAATAATAACTTCTCCTTCTTCTTCCTTTTCTACTTTTATTCCAGGAATTTCTCCTTTATTTTTTTCTTGATATAATTCTCTGGTTTCTAATGCCAAATCTGTCCTAATTTCATACATAATTATCACCTCACATATGTTTTGAGTAGTACTAAATATTTATAAGATTTGAATTTCTTATTTTAGTATTAGATTTTTTATATAATTTTATTAAAAAATTTATCCTATTAAAGTATTCTCCCTTTAAATTTTTAGTATAATAAATATAGAATCAAATGATTTTATTATAAATTATTTAAAAAGGATTTATTTATATTGCTTTTTATAGGAATATTTGATAGAATTACTGTGTTAATGACCACATAAGGAGGTGAGGGTATTGGCAAATATTAAATCATCAATAAAAAGAATCGGTGTTACTAGAAGAAAAACTGCTGCAAACAAAATAGTAAAATCACAACTTAAGACAGCTATTAAGAGATTTGAAGAGGCATTAATGGCAGGTGATATTGAAGAAGCTAGAACAAGATTAAGATATGTTGAGAAAAAATTAAAACAAGCTGCCGCTAAAAAGGTAGTTCACAAATCAACAGCTTCTAGAAAAGTATCCAGACTTGCTAAAAGATTAAACAAAGCTATGTAATTGTAGTAACCAAATCCGTGTCTAAGGTTCCTATATAAAATAAAGCGTACATTATGTGTACGCTTTTTGCTTTTTTGAAATCCTCTATTCATTTGTACATATATCTACAATAAATAATTCTATTGCAATATCATCTTTCATTTTTCCTGATTTTATGGCTAAATCCATTTCTAAATAGTTTCTTAATGAATTTTCCAAGGTCTTTAAGCTAAAATCTCTACATTGTTCAGCAGATTTCTTTGCTACATAGGGGTGGATTCCTATTTTAGAAGCTATTAATTTGGTGGAATAACCTTCTTCTAATAGTAATTTTGTTTTATATAAATTTCTCAATTGGTTTCCCAGGGTAGCTGATATCCGCATAATAGCCTCACCTTGGTATACCATATGATCTAAACGTTTAAGTGCTTCACTTACTTCTTTTTTTCCTATGGCATCTAATAATTTAAATATATCATTTTGAAAACTGGAGATGAATATGTTTTCTAAATCTGCTACTGTTATTTTCTTTCTATCACCTACATAGGAAATAAGTTTTTTTATTTCCTTATCTAAGTCCAAGAGATTTTGTTGGCCATTCTTCCCCACATAATCTATGTTTTCCATAAAATATGCTATTTCCTGTGTAGATATACTTTTACCATAGGATTCTATTCTATCTTTAATCCATTTGCGAAGGGAAGCATCTCTTAATTTATCAAATTTTAAAATTTTACCATGCTTTTTTATTTCTTTTACAATCTTTTTTCTAGCATCAATATTATTTGTACCATAAAATATAAGACACGTTGTGTCAGGAATATTTCCTATATAATTTATTAACATCTTTTCATCCGATTCAGATATGGTTCTTTTTTGGGATGTAAATACTTCTAAACCATTTATAATCACTAATTTTTTCTCTGCCATAAAAGGCAAGGTTTCACAAGCATCAATTAATTTTTCTACATTTAATTCCCTACCATCCATTATGCTTAAATTTAATTCTTCAAATCCAGAATTTAAAATTTTTGATTTTAAAAACTCCACAAATTTTTCTATTAAATATTCCTCTTCACCATATAATAAATATATTTTTTGAATTTCGTTTTTATTTATCATCTTTATTTCATCTTTATAGCTCATTTCATTCATTCCTTTTCTAGAGCAGGTTTAATATGTTTTTTCTTCCACAATAATATATATATAATAATCAATAAAAAATAATAAATAAATATATATGTGTAATTTATATTAATAATTTCTATATTTGCATAATTCCAAGTACTGGTTTTTTCAATCATCAAATATATATATGTCAATAATCCGTTGGTTATATAATTAATTATATATCCCAAGCCTTCAAAAATAAGACTAGCTACAATACTTAAAAAACATAAAAATAATAATGGGGTTAATGTTGGTACAATAATAATATTTGCTATCGGTGATATTAATGAAATTTGATTAAAATGATATGCCATAATAGGTATTGTACCTAATTGAGCAGCAAGAGTTACACCTAATAATGGTTGTAAAAATCTTGGTAAGATACTTAGATAATCTTTTATTATAGGGTAAAGTAATAATATGCTCAAAGTAGCAACAAAAGATAATTGGAATGAAATAGAAAAAATAGCAAATGGATTAAATAGTAATATTATAAAGGCCATCATCATTAAGCTATTAATTCCATCATATCTTCTTTCAAAAAAATAACCACCTATGTATAGATAATACATACAAATAGCACGGATAATTGAAACAGGGAAATCTACCATATAAGCAGAAAAAAATAATATAATCATTGTTAAAATCAATTTTTTATTTCTTCCCACACCTATGCTCTTTAATACCATATCTAATATAAGTACCAAGACTCCCACATGTAGACCTGATACTGCTATAATATGCGCTGTACCTGTTATAGAGAATAAGGACAAAATATCCCTATCTAAATACCCTTGATTTCCAAATATAATACTCTTTAATATATTACTATTTCTTTCTTGTAGAGAATCGTCCAAGAAATTTTCTATATATTTCTTAGTCTTATAACTGCTTTTTCTCAAATTCCAATTATCATGGTTAATTTTATCTATATCCTTTGCCTTTATTTTTAATATACTCTTAAAACCCTGGCCCCTTAAGTAATATTCATATCCATTTAAATCCTCTTTATTAAAGTCCTCTACCAACTCAATATTTTTTAGTGTTAATTTATCCCCGGGTTCTAAATTAACATCATGTAGTTGGGAGTTTATTATTTGCAACTTGGATTTTTCATCTATTTTTATGCTGATTTTTGGAGTAATTAGATATTCCATTTGAATATCATATTCCTCATATCTTTCATGCTCTTTGGATATCTTTTTAATTACCCCCTGTAGGGCCATATTTTCATCATTATATAATGTTAATATGGTATGGTCTTTAATATTGTAATAAGCTATAAAATTACCTAATACAATAAATGCAATACATATATAAATATTTGAATATTTCTTAGTAAATAATACAAGAAATAACAGGATTAACAATAATGATATGAATAAACTTCCTGTTATATATATATTAAACATAAATCCTATAACAATGCCTATAATTACAGAAACACACAGAAAGCTAAAGGGTCTGCCCACAGAAATATCCCTCCTTGTAACTGTGTATTTCTATATAAAAATATAATATCCTTTTATCCTATATTAATTAATAAACATTTTTCTTAGATTTTTTCAATATGCTAATGGCATTATGAACTGGTTCATAATACGGGATAATATTTCTTGCTCTGTATAAATGCCATGTGGCTCTTTCTGTGTTGCCAATATAGGAATATAAAAGTCCTAGTTGATATTGTCCATAGCCATTTCCAGGTATATCATCTACTAATAGTTTTGTATATTTAAATGCTAGATCAATTTTCTTTAATTTAAAGAAATAAATTTGACCTAAACTCAATAATATATATGGATCCTTAGGATTATAATTTAATGCTTTTCTATAACTTTTTATTGCTTCAATATATTTCTCTTCCGCATAATAACAATCGCCTAAACCTATATATATGTCTAATTTAAACTCTTTTATATGATCATCTTTTGCCATATTTAATGCTTCTTTATAACATGATATGGCACCTCTATTATCCTCTATTTCATACAAGATATCTGCCATCATTTTCCAAAGATATGGATTTTCTGGTTCTTTTCTAAGAGTTCTCTGTAAAAATTCTATGGCATATCCATAATTACCTGTATTCATTAATAAAATTAATAAATTGCTGATTATATATGGATTGTCAGGATTTTTTTCTAAAGCAAGTTTACAAATCCTAAAAGCTTCTTCTTCCATACCATTAATAATATAAAAACTACTCATATTTAAATAGGGTTCAATGGATGTTGGTTGTAACATAGCGTGCATTTTCAATGCTTTTACAGTCTTACCCATATTACCTCTTTCTTCATACTCATAAGCTATTTCTTCTAATATATAATATCTTTTATATTTTTTGAGAAAAAAAGGATTGTACTTTAAAATCAGTGTTAAACCTTTATAAGCTATATCTAGTCTATCATATTTTAGATGTGTTTTTATCTCTTGAAAAAATAATTTAAAAACATCATTTTGTTCTTCACTTGAAAGTAAATTGTATTTGTCTATCCAATGTTTTTCTAATTCCTTAATGGACATATTTTCTTTAGGAAAAAACACATTTTCACCTATTTGAGTTGGATTTAATTTTTTCAGTAAAAATTCATGTATTTCTTTTCCATCATTATCTTGTGTAAATTTAATTTCCAACCAATATCCAGGTATAGTTTTATAACTGGATTTTAATTTTATATTTTTAATCCCATGGATTTTTTCTAATATATTATTATCTTTCATTATTAAATCTTGTATATTAAACTTTTTATTTAAGAATTCTTCTTGTTTTCTTTTGCTGTTAAAAAATATATCTAATTTCATATCTAGTCCTCCTTTAGGAGTAGCCTCTTATCATCTAATATTTATTACTATATCATAAATCAATTTTTTTAATAAATAATTATTATTAATTTCCAATAAACTCAGATATATATTATACTATGTATGTAGATTTGTAAATCGCATATTTATTTAATATTAATAAAAATTATTTTTTAAAATATAATTATAAATCTATCCTTAATATTGAAAATCATAATTTTAAAAATAAAGGAGGTTTTTTATGTTTAATAAAAAGAGACATTATTTAGTATTATTGACATTTATATTAATTTTAACTTTATTAACAGGTTGTTTTTTATTGGAAGATGATACAGACTTATCTATACATATTATAGATGTAGGTCAGGGAGATAGTATTTTTATAAGAACTCCCAATGGCAAAACAATGCTGATAGATGCTGGAGAACCCAGTGCAGGTAAAACAGTGGTTTCATATCTTAATAGACATTATATTGATAAAATTGATATTTTAATAGGTACTCATCCCCATGCAGACCATATAGGGGGGCTTGCTGAGGTTATAAATAATTTTGAAATTGGTAAAATTTATATGCCACGTAAAATACATACTAGTAAAACCTATGAAAAATTATTGGAAACAATTAGAGATAATGGCCTTAAAATCACTGAAGCAAAAAGTGATATCACTGTTGAATTAGATGAAGATATATATCTATATTTTTTAAATCCATTAAGAGATTTTGGAGATGATTTAAATCTTTGGAGCGTTGTTTTAAAAATGGAATATAAGGATACTTCATTTTTATTTACTGGAGATTTAGAATCTCCAGTAGAATTAGAGTTGTTGGAAAAATATGATCCAGACTTTCTAAAATCCGACTTTTTAAAAGTTGGCCATCATGGCAGTAATACTTCTACTAGCCAGGAATTTTTAGATAATGTTCAACCTATAGTGGCTGTCATTTCATCTAAAACAGGAAATTCCTATGGCCATCCTCATAAAGAAGTTATAGATAGACTTACTAAAATGAATATTAATGTCTATCGTACTGATAAACAAGGAAATATTGTCATCAGAAGTGATGGTGAAATGATATGGTCCAATCAGGAGCCATATCATTCTAATTAATATTTGACTTTATAAAATCTGTAATAATATTTATTTCCTCTGTTTTTAATCCATATAAATTAAACACTAGTTTATCAATTTCATATTGTAATTTATTTATATTATCTTCATCTTTTTTACATTCTATAATCTTTTTAACTAGATACTCCATTCTTTTTATTTTATTTGAATCCCCTGAATGGCATATGGGAATATATTTTAAAGGGGTAGCATATAATTCTAATTGTTTCCCCTTTTTCTTTCCCCTGTGATATAACCAAAAATATCCTAGGGATGAATTTAAAATACCTAATAGATACAAGAGAGATATATCTGGTTTTTTTGTACTGATAAAATAAACATCCGCACTGGCATAAAAATTATCTTTAGTATAAGCAAAAGTATTTTTAATTGAGCGTTGAGGTGCTATAATCTTTTCTTTTCGAAAGATTTCCTCATTCCTAGGCCATTGTAATGCATACCACTTTCTAGTGCCTTTTTGTACTTCCCTTCTTAATTCCAATAATTCTTTAAATTTTATAAAATGTTCATATAGTTTAGGATATTTATTTATATCTTCCAGATTATTATTGTCAATATATAATATATTTAAATTTGAATTTTCTAAAGTATAATATCTTTTTATATGACTATTCTTATAAAATTTCCTTACATATTTCTCAATTAATTTGTCATCCAGATTTAATCCTCTTAGTTCATCATCTGTTAGGACAAATATACCACTACCAATATCTTTTTCTAAATCTAACTTTCTCCCCCATGATGTATTTAATCTATCGGCTCCACTTACAATTCCCTGATTTACAAAACATAAATCATCTATTATGTATTTTGAATTTTTTTCAATTTTATCCAATATACTCCTTTCAGCCATTCCGCTTAAAATACAAATTTGACCCTTGGTATCATATAATCTGTCCTGAGATATGTTATTAATTTCTATATTAGGATTTGAATCTATTGCTAATAAAAGTTTTTTATCTAATGCATCCATATTCATTTGGGAAGTTTTAAAATTAATAACTAAGCTTGGAATAGTTTTAGTAGTTTTTTCACTAATAAAAATCATATTATGTTGACCTTTGGCGTCCATAAAAATATTTAATTCATCAAAATTAATAATTTCTCTAAAAGAAAAATTATTTTTTAAAAACAGTCTTAATTTTTTAGCTCCATCTGCTGTTACAAAATAATTGGTAGTTATATATGACAATAATCCATTGTCTTTTAAAAGTTCATATGATTTATATACAAAAAAATAAAAATAATCCATATTTCTCTCATAGTATTTCGATCCAAATTCTGTCTGTCTTATATTATCAAATAATTCCTTATTACCCTTTTCTCCAATATATGGTGGATTCCCAATTATAATATCTATATCATTAATTATATTTGCACCATCTTTATAATCCATGGTCAGAGCATCACCATGAAAAATATTTAAATTTAATTTTTCCATAGTATGTTCCATTAAATTTTGTACATTTAAAAGTAATAATATTTTAGTAATCATACTACTTTTATATTGAATATCTATTCCATATAAATTTTTTTCTAAAATCC
>JAAYNB010000109.1 GCA_012521085.1 Clostridiales bacterium
GCTGGAGTTACTCCAGATATGATAAGACTTTCTATAGGAATAGAAGATGTGGAAGATTTAATTGAGGATTTAAACCAAGCTCTTGAAAAATCCACTAATTAATAAAATCTAAATTTTTTATAGAAAGGAGACTGATCATATGCCAGTAAAAATTCCAGATGATTTGCCAGCTACGGAAATACTTAGTAATGAAAATATATTTGTCATGAGTCATAGTAGGGCCCTTAGTCAAGATATACGCGCCCTTAAAATTGCCATATTAAATCTAATGCCTACAAAAATTGTAACAGAAGTACAGATATTGAGATTACTAGGTAATTCACCATTACAGGTGGATATAGTTCTATTACATCCTAAGAGTTATATCCCTAAAAATACATCATATCAACATCTAAAGGATTTTTATAAGACCTTTGATGATGTAAAATCCGAAAAATTTGACGGTTTTATTATTACAGGAGCACCTATTGAACATTTAGAATTTGATGAAGTAGCATACTGGGATGAATTACAAGAAATAATGGATTGGACCTTAGATAATGTTACATCTACATTACACATATGCTGGGGAGCCCAAGCTGCCTTATATCATCATTACAATATTCCCAAATACCCACTGCCCCTTAAAGTCTTTGGCGTATTTCCTCATACTATAAATCAAAAAAATATAAAATTACTGAGAGGTTTTGATGATGTATTCTATGCACCCCATTCTAGACATACGGAAATACTAGAAGAGGATATTGAAAAGGTACCAGAATTAGAAATCCTATCTACATCAGAGGAAGCTGGTGTATATATAGTTGCAAGTAAAGATGGAAGACAGGTCTTCGTAACAGGCCATCCTGAATATGATCCACTAACATTAAAATCCGAGTATGATAGAGATGTAAAAGCAGGTAGGGAAATATCTATACCAAAATACTATTTCCCAAATGATGATCCTACAAAAGAACCCATTGTAAATTGGAGAAGTCATGGTAACCTACTATTTTCCAATTGGCTGAATTATTATGTATACCAAGAGACACCCTATGATTTGGAAAAAATCTCTAGAGATATTAAATTTTCTATTAAATAATATTTAAAAAAGGCTGTTTCATAGTCAAAATTCATTATGAAACAGCCTCTTTACCGTACACGGTGGATTTTATTATTTTTCATATAAAAACAAATTATCTAATAGTAAAGGAGTGTAATATATGAAATTCCTCTCATTTATATATGAAGGCAAAAATAGATATGGAATATTAAATAATGATTCAACCAGCGTTATAGACCTAAAAATAATATTAAATAAATTAAATTACAAAATACCCAAAGACCTTTTAGAATATATCCAAATCTATTCAAATAACCTAGATAAAGAAATCAAAAAAAGTATAAACCAAAATACATATGAGGAAATACCCTTAGAAAATATTAAAATCCTTGCACCCATACCCCATCCAAGGCGCAATGTCTTTTGCCTAGGAAAAAACTATGCAGATCATGCTAAAGAAGTGGATAGCTTACCTAATATAGACAGCTCCATCCCAAAGCATCCCATTTATTTCACCAAAATTGCAGACCCAGCCATTGGCCATATGGACAATATCATCATACCTACAGAATATACAGAAAATCTTGATTATGAAGTAGAACTGGCAATCATAATTGGAAAAGAGGGGAAAAATATTAGCCCTGATAATGTAGAGGAGTATATCTTTGGATATACAATTGGAAATGATATCTCAGCTAGAGATATTCAGACCAAGCATATTCAATGGTTTAAAGGTAAAAGCCTAGATACCACCACAGCCTTAGGCCCATATATAGTATCCAAATCCAAAATTAAATTACCTGTGGAGCTTGATATTAGATGTAAAATCAATGGCGAAATACGTCAAAGTTCAAATACAAGAAATTTAATATTTAATATACCTTATATAATATCAGATTTATCCCAAGGTTTAACTTTAAAACCTGGAGATATAATCCTAACAGGTACACCTGCAGGAGTAGGAGCAGGCTTTAAACCACCTAAGTATTTAAAACCTGGAGATAAAATAGAATCCATTATAGAAGACATTGGAACTCTCATAAATTTTGTAAAATAAAATCAGAGAATCATAATTTTTACAATCCTAAAACCATGCTATTAAAAAAGAGATATTTCATAACTAAAAATCACATGAAATATCTCTTTTATTATTCTATAGTTTAAAAGAACTTTTCAGTGAAACAATTCTATTAAATACTAGTTTGTCATCTGTTGTATAATAAGGATCAACATTGAAATATCCATGTCTAAATAATTGGAATTTATCTTGAGGTTTTGCATCTTTCAAATTATTCTCTACAAAACCCTGTAATATTTCCAATGAATTTGAATTTATTTGATCTAAGAATGATTTATCCTCATCCTGTTCATCGTCTAAAATCAATGGTTCATATAACCTAAACTCAGTTGGTATGGCATGTTTAGCATCCACCCAATGTATGGTACCTTTTACCTTTCTACCAGTAAATCCAGTTCCGCTCTTAGTTTCTGGATCATAGGTACAACGTAATTCAACCACATTACCCTCTTCATCCTTAATAACTTCATTACATTTAATAAAATAAGCATGTTTTAATCTAACTTCATTTCCCGGGAATAATCTAAAATATTTCTTTGGTGGATTTTCCATAAAATCTTCTTGCTCTATATATATTTCTCTAGAGAATGGGATTTTACGCATACCCATGGACGGATCATCTGGATTGTTTTCTGCATCTAGCATCTCCACTTGTCCTTCCGGATAATTGGTTATAACTACTTTTAATGGTTTTAAAACAGCCATGGCTCTAGGTGCATTTTTATTTAAATCTTCTCTAATGAAATGCTCTAACATCTGTGTATCTACTACACTTTGGTTTTTTGCAACTCCAATTTCTCTACAAAAATTTCTAATGGATGCTGGTGTATATCCTCTTCTTCTAAGACCAGCAATAGTTGGCATACGAGGATCATCCCAGCCATCTACTATTTTATTATCTACCAATTGTTTTAATAATCTTTTACTCATTACAGTATTTGTCAAGTTTAGACGTGCAAATTCAATTTGTCTTGGCTGACTTTCCATTTCACATTCTCTAATAAACCAATCATATAATGGTCTATGGTCTTCAAATTCCATGGTACATAGAGAATGAGTGATATTTTCTATGGCATCTTCCAATGGATGGGCATAGTCATACATTGGATAAATACACCATTTATCCCCTGTGTTTTGATGGCTTTCATGTAAAATACGATATATTACTGGATCCCTCATATTTAGATTAGGTGATGCCATATCAATTTTAGCTCTTAGTACCCTTTCACCTTCCTTAAATTCTCCAGCACGCATTCTCTGGAATAAATCTAAATTTTCCTCTACGGATCTATTTCTATATGGACTTTCCTTACCTGGTTCTGTAAGGGTACCTCTATATTCTCTAATTTCTTCAGGTGAAAGATCGCATACAAAGGCCTTACCTTTCTTTATCAATAATATAGCTCTTTCATACATCTCTTCAAAATAATCTGATGCATAACATAAATTATCCCATTCATATCCCAACCACTTTACATCTTCTTTAATAGCCTCTACATATTCCATTTCTTCCTTAGTAGGATTGGTGTCATCAAAGCGTAGGTTTGTTGTACCACCAAATTCATCAGCTAATTCAAAATTCAGTACTATGGCTTTTGCATGTCCTATATGTAAATAGCCATTGGGCTCAGGTGGAAATCTTGTAATGATATGATCATGTTTTCCGGATTCTAAATCCTCTATTACAATATTTCTTATGAAATTCGAAGCAATAGCTTTATTCTCCATATTATCCTTTCCCTTCCTTTTCTATATTATTATCTATTATCAACATGTTTAGATAAATATATCATAAAAACTAGTTTTTTTCTAGATTTGCTATAAATTTAGTCCAAAGTATATATTAAATTTTTTATAGCTTAATCATATATCCTTAATACACGATTATATATTATAATTAGAATATGATAAATCATATTTTTTTATTGTCTTTATTCTAAAATTATGTTAATATTATTTGTAATTTAAATTTAGAAAATTAAATATGCCCGATGAAGGTAGTGGAATATGTATATAGACCGCTATTGGAGGAACCTCTGGAGAGACTCTTGTGAGCACCGAAGGAGACAAGCTTATATTAAATATAAGTGAAACTCTCAGGTAAAAGGACAGGGGATTTTATATGTGGAAAATCATAATTAATATATATTTTAGATTGTGCCTATATTTAATTCCCACATTTTAAAATCTATCTTTCCAGAGACTATAGTTCATAAAAGGACCTAGTCTCTTTTTTAATTTGTTAAATAAAAATATCTTAAATAATATAAAAGGAAGGATGAAAATAATGAGAGCATTTATTACAGTCATAGGCGATGATAAGATTGGGATTATACATGGGGTAACTTCGGTTTTGAAAAAAAATAGGGTTAATATTCTAGATATACATCAAACCTTATTACAAGAATACTTTGCAATGATGATGTTAGTTGATTTAAAGGAAATGCCCATAGGTTTTCAAGAGCTTAAAGATGATTTGGTAGAAGTTGGTAAAGAATTAGGTGTTTCTATTAAATTACAACATGAGGACATATTTAAAGCTATGCATACCATATAAAAGATTAGGAGTGTAAAGGAAATGATTAATTTTCAAAACATCATGGAAACCATCAATATGATTGAAAAAGAAAAATTAGATATTAGAACTATTACCATGGGTATATCCTTGCTGGATTGCTGTGATAGTTCTGGTAAAAAAGCCAGAACCAAAATTTATGATAAAATCACAAAATATGCAGAAAATCTGGTGAAAGTAGGAGAAGATATTGAGATGGAATATGGTATTCCCATTATCAACAAGAGAATCTCAGTTACTCCCATGGCGTTAATAGCTCAAGCTAGTGATGATAAGAATTATGTAGAATTTGCTAAAACATTGGATAAAGCTGCATCAGCTGTAGGAGTTAATTTCATAGGCGGTTTTTCTGCTTTGGTGGAAAAAGGATATTCTAAAGGTGATAAAATCCTAATAGAATCCATACCTGAAGCCTTGGCTGTTACAGAAAAGGTTTGTTCATCTGTAAATGTAGGCTCTAGTAAATCTGGTATAAATATGAATGCTGTAGATGATATGGGTAGGGTCATAAAAGAAACTGCCTATCTCACAAGAGATGCAGATAGTATAGGATGTGCTAAATTAGTGGTATTTGCCAATGCTGTACAGGATAATCCCTTTATGGCTGGAGCTTTTCATGGTGTTGGTGAAGGCGAAGCTTTCATCAATGTGGGTGTAAGTGGACCCGGTGTAGTAAAAGCTGCCCTTGAAACCATTAAAGGCGCTAATTTTGACACAGTGGCAGAAACTATTAAAAAGACTGCATTTAAAATTACAAGGGCTGGTCAATTAGTAGCTAATGAAGCTGCAAGACGACTGGGTATACCTTTTGGTATAGTGGATTTATCCCTAGCTCCTACTCCTGCAGTTGGGGACAGTGTAGCTAGAATTCTAGAAGAAATGGGATTGGAGGTCTGTGGTACCCATGGTACAACTGCTGCTCTAGCACTTTTAAATGATGCAGTAAAAAAAGGTGGGATTATGGCATCCTCCCATGTAGGTGGTCTAAGCGGTGCTTTTGTACCTGTCAGTGAAGATGAAGGTATGATTGCTGCTGTTAAAGCTGGTGCTCTAAGTCTAGACAAATTAGAAGCTATGACCTGTGTATGTTCTGTTGGATTGGATATGATAGCTGTACCAGGAGATACACCTGCGTCTACTCTATCTGCCATAATTGCAGATGAAGCTGCCATTGGTATTATAAATAATAAGACAACTGGAGTCCGAATTATACCAGTGCATGGAAAAACCGTAGGTGAGGAAGCAGAATTTGGTGGACTTTTAGGAACTGCTCCAATTATGCCTGTAAATAAATTTTCCAGTGCTGATTTTATCAGTCGTGGTGGTAGAATTCCTGCACCTGTTCACAGTTTCAAAAACTAAAAGTATAGATAACATAAACTATCCCTTGGATATCCAAGGGATAGTTTTATTTAATTAATTTTAATTTTATAGATTATCTATTTTTACATCCATACCATCTACTTTATTTTCTAAATTATCCACTCTTACTTCTAGTCTATCTACTTTGTCTTCTAACTTAGATACATCTTCTCTTAATCCGCCTACATCTTCTTTAATTCCCTTTAGTTCTTTTAATACTATTTGTTGGAATTCTTCATTACTCATATAATCCCCCTGACCCATTATATTTATTTAGAATATTATATCATCAATGGGATTAGACTGTAAGTATTATCTTGCCATTGTCTAAATCAAGTTTTATATGGTCTCCTTCTTTAAAGTTTCCTAATAAAAACTGTTCTGCAATTTCATCTTCTATATATCTTTGGATAGCCCTTCTAAGAGGTCTGGCACCATATTTTTCATCATAACCCTTTTCTAGTATAAAATCTTTTACTTCCTTACTCACCTCTAGGACTATATTTCTTTCTTTTAACTCATCTTTTATTTCCTTTAACATTAAATCTATAATTTGATATAATTCTTCTTTAGTTAATTTGTCAAATACAATTATTTCATCAATTCTGTTTAAGAATTCAGGTCTAAATAAGTCCCTCAGGATTTCTTTAACCCGTACTTCCATTTCATCATATCTATCTCTACCAAAACCAATATTACTTGTTTTAATATGACTTCCTGCATTGGAGGTCATTATAATAATTGTATTTTCAAAATGAGTTGTTCTGCCTTGATTATCAGTTAATCTACCATCTTCTAATATCTGTAACAACATATTAAACACATCAGGATGAGCTTTTTCAATTTCATCTAGTAGTATTACTGAATATGGTCTTCTTCTAACTTTTTCTGTCAACTGTCCTCCTTCATCATAACCCACATATCCTGGAGGTGCTCCTATTAACTTAGAGACAGTATGCTTTTCCATATACTCAGACATATCTATACGTATCATGGCATCCTCACTGCCAAAGAGTTCTGATGCCAATACCTTTACTAATTCTGTTTTACCTACTCCTGTAGGTCCTACAAATATGAAAGAAGCAGGTCTTTTCTGTGTTTTAAATCCAGAACGGCTTCTTCTAATGGCTCTAGCAAGGGCTTTTACAGCTTCCCTCTGCCCTATTAATCTCTCATGTAATTTTTCTTCTAAATTTAATAAAGTCTTAGCTTCCTCAGCTGTAATTCTTTGGATTGGAATATTAGTCCATGATTCAATTACATGGGCAATATCATCCTCTGTTATTTCTACCACTGCTGATGACTCTTTTAATTTATTAATCTTATCTATGATTATGCACTCATCAACTTTGTACTGAGCAGCTACTTCATACTCCCCAGCCTGTGCTAATTTTCTATGAACTTCTCGTATTTCTTCCAACTCTTCATTTAATTTTTCTATTTCTATTAATCCCCTATTATTTAAATTTGCTCTAGAACCAGCTTCATCAATAACATCTATGGCCTTATCTGGTAGATATCTATCAGTAATATATCTAGCTGATAATTTAGTAGCTGCTTCTATAACTTCATCAGCAATAATAACACTATGATATTCTTCATAATAATTTTTTATACCCTTTAGTATTTCTATGGTTTCTTCAACTGTAGGTTCTTCTACTATTATGGGTTGGAATCTTCTCTCTAATGCAGAGTCCTTTTCAATATGTTTACGATATTCTTCCAATGTGGTGGCTCCAATTACCTGTATTTCTCCCCTAGCCAGGGCTGGTTTAAGTATATTGGCTGCATTCATCACACCACCATGTACTTCACCTGCACCCATGATATTGTGAACCTCATCAATTACTAATATTACATTGCCATGATCCCTAGCTTCTTCAATAATGGCC
>JAAYNB010000011.1 GCA_012521085.1 Clostridiales bacterium
AATGTCATTGTAATTGCTGCTGTTAATGTTGTTTTACCATGGTCAACATGTCCTATTGTTCCTATGTTTACATGGGGTTTCGTTCTCTCAAATTTTTCTTTTCCCATTTTTTTATTTCCTCCTCATTCTTGAATATAAATTCAGTGATAATATGTACACTATACCTAGTGTTTCTCATGGATTTTTTATATCATTTTATTGCTTGGCTTATCAAAATGATTATTCGCTAATTATTTTACTATGCTATATTTATATTGTCAACAACCTCTTTATACCTTAAGGGAAAACATCTAACTTTCCCGTTCTTCCAGATATCTTTCCAGTTTTCTTTTAACTCTTTGTAATGCATTGTCTATGGATTTTACATGTCTATTTAAATCATCAGCAATTTCTTGGTAAGATCTGCCTTGTAGATATAACATCAACACTTCACATTCCAATTCACTTAAAACTTCTCCTATTTTTGTCTCTATCTGTATCATTTCCTCTTTGCAGATTATTAATTCCTCTGGATCTGTTATCTTATGTCCTGATATGATATCTAATAATGTTCTATCAGATTCTTCATCATAAATTGGTTTGTTCAGTGATACATATGAGTTTAACGGTATATGTTTTTGTCTTGTGGCTGTTTTAATAGCTGTTATAATCTGTCTGGTTATACATAATTCCGCAAAGGCCTTAAAAGAAGATAATTTATCTGGTTTGTAATCCCTAATAGCTTTATAAAGGCCTATCATCCCTTCTTGAATAATATCTTCACGATCTGCGCCAATTAAAAAATAGGATCTAGCTTTAATACGTACAAAACTCTTGTATTTCTTAATTAGCATGTCTACAGCTTTTTTTTCTCCATTTTTTGCAGCTTCTACAATAACCTCATCTGGTAAATGATCATAGTCTTCTACAATCATTGGATTTTTTGCTACAACTCCATTCACATATATCGCCCCCACGCATTTTTATATGTAAAGCTTTTCAAGCTTGTCCATATATTCTCCCATATTAGCCTATGGAAAGGATTAAAACTTGTTATAATTATAACCTACTATATTATGTTAAGTCAAGCCGGTTCACTGCATTCGTCTTAATCTTTCTAGTTTTTCTAATATTTCTGGATCTATTTGATTGGACAACATGTTTTTTTCTCTTGATAAATCATCTGTTTTTTGGCTAATTCTATTTTTTGCATTATTATAATCTATTATTAATTCTCTGGTTGTCATTCTAGTAGCACCAGCACCTAAAATCATTTGTTGTTCTGCCCAGTCATTGGTTACCACTGTAACATAATTTCTTTTGGACAATTGGGGGATGACCTTTTCAATATAACTATCAGCTGTCTCACCTTCTTTGGTGAAAACAATTTTTATTCCTTTAATTTTATCTCTTTTTCCTATATTACCCTTTACCATATGAGCATCAAAGACAATGATTATATTTATACCTTTAAAACTCTGGTACTCAGCCATCATTTCTATTAATTCTCTTCTTGCTTCATCATAACTATCTGTTGCAATGTCTTTTAATTTTGGCCAAGCATTTATGATATTATATCCATCTATAATTAAATAATCTTTCAATGTCCTTCCCCCATCCTGTAGTACTACTTTTAAACTTTATTTATTGCTATATCTCTGTCTATAAACTTCATACATTAGAGTTGCAGCAGCAACAGAAGCATTTAATGACGATACTTTTCCTATCATGGGAATTTGTACTAAAAAGTCGCATTTCTCTTTTACAAGTCTTCCTATACCTTTGCCTTCATTTCCAATTACTAGAGCAATATTTCCTGTAAGGTCTTGATTAAAATGCTCTATTTCTCCATCCATATCTGCCCCTACTATCCATATACCCTCTTTTTTTAGTTTTTCAACAACCTGAGGTATATTTGGAACTCTGGCAACAGGCACATGTTCAATGGCTCCTGCAGAAGTCTTTGCCACAGTGGCTGTAAGGCCTACAGATCTTCTTTTGGGTATGATAATGCCATGGACTCCTACAGCATCGGCAGTTCTCATAATTGACCCTAGATTGTGAGGATCCATTATTTCATCTAATATTAAAATAAAAGCATCTTCATTATTTTTCTTAGGTCTAGCCAATATATCTTCCACAGTAGAATATGTATAAGAAGCCACATAGGCAATTACACCTTGATGATTATTGGTCTTTGATATCTCATTGAGTTTTTGTCTGTCCACATATTGAATAATTATTTTTTGCTCCTTGGCCATGGCAACTATTTTATTTATTGAACCTTCTCTAGCACCCTTAGCTATTATCAGCTTGTCAATTTCTCTTTCAGCCTTCAATGCTTCTATGACAGGATTTCTACCTTCTATTATATCTTGCAAAAAAATTCACCTCTTTTTAAATTTAGATATTGTTGAAGAATTCTCTAACTTCTTCTATTCTACCACAAGTCATATTCCCTTCAGGACATGGCCCATTAACACATGACGGTCCTGCCTTTTTAAATATATTAGGTGCTACTTCTTTTACTAATTTTAGCATTTCTGTGGCTAAATCTCGAATTTCTTCCTGTGCTCTATTACAACATCTTTTACTAAAGAAATGTAGTAATGTACGAGCATTCATTGTTACAATAATCTTAGTTTCACAGGCATTGGGTAATACTGCCCTGGCATTTTCTATTGCTATTTTTTCCAATGTATTATATTTTTTTCTATAATTAGTTTTACAATGCTTTATAATCTCATCCTTGGTCATGTTTTCTATTTCTTTACCTTCACTTAAATAGAAATCTTTAATCTTTTCTAATAATAGTTCTTCTGTTATTTTGTCATAGGATTTTTGAGCATTTTTCATGGCCTCTATAAATGTTTTTTTCGCCTCTGGATTATTTTTTATTTCTTTAGGTATTACATATTCAAAATTTCCTTCTCTTACATATCTCTGACTTTTTTGTGAGTAACTAGCTAATCTATGTCTTACTAATTGGTGTGTCAAACTTCTAGATACACCTTCAATACCAAAGGTGAAAACTGCATGTTCTATTGGTGATTCATGTTGTAAATCTGCCAACATACTTACAAATCTACTTATATCTTCATCTGTAAGCTCTTCTTCCAATTCATCAATACCACCAGGATAATAACAGAGTTTTCCACTCTTTGCCACCACTGCATCTGCCATTGGTGTATAGGCTAATAATTTTACTTTTAAATCAGCTTCCATCTCAATATTCCCCTTTTTTTATATATCTTTATAATTCTTTATCAATAATTTCTACTGATCTTTGCATAATTTCCATTAAACGTTTATTATCACCAATGTAATAATAATACCCTAATAATGCTTCAAATCCTGTAGCATATTTATAATCTATTAATTCTGTATTTTTAGGAGCAGAGGCGGATTTTTGATTCCGCCCTTTTTTTACAATACCCCATTCTTCTTCTGTCAACTCATCTGCTAATTCATGCACTATTTTGGCCTGGGATTTTGCTTTTACATATGATATGGCTTTTTTATGCAAATCCCCCACAGGCCATTTTCCAAGATTGACTAAATAGTTACGAATGAACATTTCAAATATTACATCGCCCATATAAGCCAGTGTTAATGGTGCCATCATCCTCACTTCTGCTTTTGTTTTTATATGGGTCCCTTTCTGTATTTTTCCTATAAAATCTTCCATTAAATACTCTCCCTATGTCTTTAATAAATCTAAATACACTATATTGAAATTAAACTCTTCTCCACTTAACTCCCTGAGGAGTATCTTCTAAAATTATACCTTGTTCTTTTAATTCGTCTCTTATTTTATCGGCTAATTCAAAATTTTTCTCTTTTCTAGCCTGTTGTCTTTGAGCTATAAGTTGTTCTATTTCTTCATCCAGATATTCTTCTTCCTCTTTTTGGAGTATTCCCAATACTACAGTAAGTTCCATTAACATATCATAGGCTGTTTGTATTACAGTTTTAGATGTATCTGCTGTAATATTTGTGTTAATTTCTTTAACTAAATCAAAAATTACAGCTATTCCATCGGCAGTATTGAAATCATCATCCATAACTTTTATGAATTTTTCTCTATATTCTAAAATACTCTTTTGTAATTCAGTTTCTATTTCTGTCCTATCCTTAGCATTTTCCAATAGATATTCTAAATTATGTTTTGCATTATATAGTCTTTCTAAAGCATGCTCTGCAGATTCAAGTAATTCTCTGCTAAAGTTAAGTGGGTTGCGATAATGAGCTGAAAACATGAAAAGTCTTAAAGCCTCTAAATCAAATTCTTCAGCTATTTCTCTAGTGGTAAAGAAATTACTCAATGATTTAGACATTTTTTTATTGTCTATATTTAAATAACCTACATGTACCCAATAATTAGCAAAGGGTTTTCCACTGCATGCCTCACTTTGAGCAATTTCATTTTCATGATGAGGGAAAATTAAATCTCCACCGCCACCATGAATATCTATGGTTTCTCCTAAATATTTTTGTGCCATGGCTGAACATTCTATATGCCAACCTGGTCTACCTAGACCCCATGGACTTTCCCAACTGGGTTCTTCTGGTTTGGCAAGTTTCCAAAGTACAAAATCCAATGGATTTTTTTTGTCCTCATTAATTTCTATCCTGGAACCTGCTTGTAAATCACTTAGGCTTTGTTTAGATAGTTTACCATATTCTTTGAATTTGGAGACATCAAAATATACATCTCCTGCCACTTCATAAGCATAACCTTTTTTAATCAATGTATCTATAAATTCAATGATCTCATCAATATTTTCTGTCACCCTTGGATGGACATCTGCTTTTTGTATACCTAAGCTCTCAGCATCTTTAAAATATTCTTTAATATATTTTTCACTTATTTCTTCAGATGTTACATTTTCTTCATTAGCTCTTTGAATAATCTTATCATCTATATCTGTGAAATTTTGTACAAATGTTACTTTATAGCCTCTATATTCAAAATATCTTCTCATACCATCAAAGACCATAAATGTTCTAGCGTTACCAATATGAAAAAAGTTATATACCGTTGGCCCGCAAGCATACATTTTAATCTCTCCAGGTACAATGGGAACAAATTCTTCCTTAGTTTGTGTCAAAGTATTATATAGTTTCATTTTTATCTCCCTCTAACTCCTTTATTCTTTTTTCTAACATTGCAATCTGATTTTCTAATTCGGTAAATTTCTGTGCAACTGGGTCTGGTAATTTATCATGTTCTAAATCTATGCCTTTAGGTTTATCATCAACTTTTTGATTATCTCTCACAACAACCCTTCCAGGTACTCCTACTACTGTTGAATTTGGTGGTACTTCTTTTAAAACTACAGATCCTGCTCCTATTTTAGAATTATCTCCCACTTTAAAAGGTCCTAATATTTTTGCGCCAGAGGAAATAACCACATTATTACCTATGGTAGGATGTCTCTTTCCTTTATCCTTACCTGTTCCACCTAGGGTGGCACCTTGGTATATAGTTACATTATCTCCTATTTCCGTTGTCTCACCTATAACTACTCCGGTACCATGATCTATAAATATACCTTTGCCTATTTTTGCCCCAGGGTGTATTTCTATTCCAGTAAGGAAACGTCCAATATTTGATATTAATCTTGGTATAGTAACTAGACCTCTTTTGTATAGTCCATGTGCTATCCTATGGAAAAACATGACATGTAAACCTGGATAACATAAAATTACTTCCACAAGATTTTTGGCTGCCGGATCCCTTTCAAAGATGGCATCAATATCAGCTTTCACAGTTTTAAAAAACTTTACCATTATTATCCTCCTTTCATAATAAAAAACCTCATCTCTAATAATTCAGAGACGAGGTTTTACCCGCGGTTCCACTCTGGTTGAATAAAATATTATTCCCCTTTAGGTATATAACGGTACCACCGATATGCTCTACTCCATTCGAGCAAATAACTCCTAGGCGCATTTCGAAACACCTGTACTTTAGAACCACTTTCAGCCTATGATGGTTCCTCTCTTAAAAGTAGTGTGAATCTACTTATCCTGTTCATAGTCTTTTTTTATATTAAATTCTTCTGAGTATATTCTATTCTAGATAATAGGTTTTCTCTACCCATAATTTGCATAATTAATGGTAAATCTGGACCCTGTGCACTTCCAGTAAGGGCTACTCTTATTGGTTTAAATAATTTAGGTCCTTTATAACCTTCTTCTTTTTGTATTTCTTTAAATATCTTTTTAATACTGGCTATATCTATAGTTTCTGCATTAGATATTTTTTCATGCAGTACATCTAATAGATGAGGTATATGTTCTAGTTTTAATATTTCCATAGCTTCTCCCTCATCAGGTACAATTTCATCTTTAAAGAAAATATCAACCTTATCTACTATTTGACTTACATAATCCAGTCTTTCTCTTATGGCTAAAACCATATCTTCTAACCATTCATATCTTTCTTCTGCATCTTTTTCTGTTATATAACCTGCTTTAATTAAATGTGGTATTGCCATTTTTGTAATTCTTCCTATATCAGCTTTTTGGATATAATGATTGTTCATCCAATTAAGTTTATTTACATCAAATACTCCACCACTTCTAGATACTCTTTCCAATGAGAATTCTGAGATTAACTCTTCCATAGAAAATATTTCTCTAGCATCCTCAGGACTCCATCCTATTAAGGCAATGAAATTAACCAAGGCCTCTGGTAGATATCCTTTTTTAGCAAAATCCTCTACAGCCACATCTCCATGTCTCTTACTTAATTTTTTCTTATCAGTATTTAAAATATTAGATAGATGTACGAATTTTGGTGCTTCCCAACCTAATACTTGATATAAATATACATGTTTTGGTGTAGAAGGTAACCATTCTTCACCACGAATAACATGGGTTATCTTCATTAAATGGTCGTCCACAACTACAGCAAAGTGATATGTGGGAAAACCATCTGATTTTATAAGTACCTGATCATCTATCTCATCTGTATTAACTACTACTCTTCCTCTGATGACATCATCAAATACTATATCTGTATTTTCAGGAAGTTTTAATCTAATTACATAAGGCATTCCAGCTTCAATATTTTTTTGTACTTCTTCTTTTGTCAATTCTCTACAATGTCCATCATATTTTGCTGTTTGTCCAGCTGCTCTTTGTTTTTCTCTAACTTCATCTAATCTTTCTTTAGAGCAAAAACAATGATACGCATCTCCTGTTTCCAAAAGGGCTTTTATATGTTTATGATAAATATCCAGTCTATTAGATTGGATATATGGACCATATTCACCTTTTTCAGTTATAACCCCATTCTCCATAACTACACCTTCATCATGGGGTATTCCTGCCCATTCCATTGAGTCTAATAAATTTTCTATGGCTCCTTCTACTAATCTAGTTTGATCTGTATCTTCAATTCTAAGCACATATTTACCATTGTGCTTTCTAGCAAGTAGATAATTGTATAATGCTGTTCTCAAACTGCCTATATGTACAAATCCCGTTGGACTTGGTGCAAATCTAACCCTTACAGACATATTAATCCTCCCCATCCTATTGTATATATTACTTTATTATAAACTATTATTGCTACTCTATCAAGTTCATTTCATTTATTTTGTAAGGAGTCTAGATAGCTGATCAATTATTTTTCTTAGAAAATCTAATACTTTTCCCAATAGTGATTTTACTTCTTCACTATTTTCAGAAATATTTTTTATCTCTTTTCCAATTCCTTTTAATTGTTCTCTTATGGCATCTGTATTTAAATTTAATTTATTAATTTTTTCCATTAGTTGAGAAATATCATCTATTTGATTTTGATTTAATGTGATATTTAAGTTCCCTGCAATTTCTATTATGACTTTTTTAATCTCTTCAGGATCTTTTAGCTTTTTTTCAACTATAATTTCTTTTACTTCTCTAACTAATGTAGAAGCACTTTCTTTACCAATTTCTTCACCTAGTTCACCTGTAGTTATTACCTCTTCATTGGCAATCTTTTTTTGTTCCTCACTAATGGGAGTTCCTGTAATTTCTTCAAAGGCCTTTAATATACCTGTAAGTGCAGCAGTACCTGATACTTCAAAAGGGGCAGCTGCTATAATATTTGCATCTGTTACACCTGCTGTGACTAAAGCATTCATAATCATTTCCTCAGTTACCCAGGTGAGATTATGGGTTTTTACTGTTATTCCTTCACCTTCATTGAGTTTTTCCACATAAGCAGAGGATATAGCCCTAGTACCTAATTGTTTTTCTGTGGCCACTCCCTCTAAATACCTTCTCTCTTCTTCATTGGTGATTACTAAAATTTTTGTACTACCTTCTTTTTCATTGAATAAATTTAACATTTCTTGTCTCTGATTTTGATTTAATTCATTTCCCAAGGTAATAACCACATTATCCTCTGCATATACCAATGTACTTGATAGTATAAACAAACTTAATAATATAGATATGACTTTCTTTATTTTCATAAGACAATGCTCCTTTCATAATTAAAAATCTTTATTTTAATTTATTACCCTTATTTGAAATAATATACAAATAGTAAATCCTCCATAATATATAATATACGGAGGATTTAATTATACCAAGTTTTTTTAATTTTTAGTAGGCCTTAGCAAAATAAGCCATATTTTTTGCATCTCTATTACAGAAAGTACATTTATCCCCTAAATCTTCCTGTTCAAAAGGTATACATCTCAATGTGGCACCTGTCTCTTCACGAATATGGTCTTCGCATTCTCTAGTTTCACACCATGCAGCCTTTACAAAACCTGGTTTTGTACTCATAATCTCTTTCATTTCTTCTATATTTTTAACATAATAGGTCTTTTCATCTCTCATTTTTTTGGCTTTTAATAACATATTACTTTGAATATCTTTTAATAATTCTTGAACCCTTTCTTTAAGTTCATCCATTGGTACTACTTCTTTTTCCAAGGTATCCCTTCTAAATAATACTACTTGGTTATTTTCAATATCCCTTGGACCCATTTCAATTCTAACAGGTACTCCCTTCATTTCCCACTCATTGAATTTCCAACCAGGGGAATAATGTTCTCTATCATCTACTTCGATTCTAATATCACCTTTTAGGTCCTCAAATACTTCATCTACCTTTTCCATCACTCCACCTTTATGGGCAGCAATTGGAACAATTACCACTTGAATTGGTGCTACTCCAGGAGGTAATACTAATCCACGATTATCACCATGCACCATGATTATTCCTCCTATTAATCTGGTAGATACTCCCCATGATGTGCTATATGGATATTGTAATTTTCCATCTCTGTCTAAATATGTGATGTCAAAAGCTGTGGCAAAATGTTGAGCCAGGTTATGAGATGTACCTGCTTGTAAAGCCTGTCCGTCATGCATTAATGCTTCCATTGTATAAGTGGCATGTGCCCCTGCAAATTTCTCTTTTTCACTCTTTTTACCCACTACAACTGGCATAGCCAATAATTCTTCTGCAGCTTCTTTATATACATTTAACATTCTTAATGTTTCTTCTTCAGCCTCTTCATAGGTCTCATGTAATGTATGACCTTCCTGCCATAGGAATTCTGATGTTCTTAAAAATGGACGTGTACTTTTTTCCCATCTAACTACATTGGCCCATTGATTGTATAAGAATGGTAAATCCCTATATGAATTTAACCATTTAGAATACATTTCACAGATAATTGTCTCTGATGTAGGGCGTACACATAGTCTTTCTCCAAGTTCTTCATCTCCACCATGAGTTACCCAAGCTACTTCTGGTGCAAAACCTTCCACATGTTCTGCTTCTTTTTTAAGTAGACTCTCTGGAATTAAAAGTGGAAAATAACAGTTTTTATGTCCTGTTTCTTTAAATCTCTTATCTAAATACGCTTGAATGTTTTCCCAAATAGCATATCCATACGGTTTTATCACCATAAAACCTCTAACTGGTGAATAATCTACTAATTCTGTCTTTAATATTACATCTGTATACCATTGGGAAAAGTTTTCTTCCATTGGCGTAATTTCTTCTACAAATTGTTTGTCCTTCTTACTCATATCAATACTCCCTTTCCTAAATTTTTTATTTATATTCTCAACAAAAAACTCCCATCTCTGTATTTTAGAGACGAGAGTTGATTTTATCCCGTGGTACCACTCTAGTTAAAACCTATAAGGGTTTCACTTTATGACATAACGGCGTCCACCGGTATAACTTACTAGTTTTTCAGTTAACTGCTCTAGGGTGGGTTCAAAAAATCTTACTTGGAAATCTTCCAGCCTAGGATTTCCTCCCTGTAAAAGTTTAATTTTTTTACTATTCCCCATCATCGCATTTAAGTATTCTTTTTTTTATAGAATATATTATTCCCTTTATAATGTCAACTAAATATGAGTCCTTTGTATTTAAATAATTATATAATTTTACATTATTTTCTATCAATACATGCAATAGCTTGTGCAGCTATTCCCTGTTTTTCTCCTACAAATCCTAAACCTTCTGTTGTGGTAGCTTTAATATTTATTTGATTTACGGATATATCTAATGCTTCTGAAATTCTTTCTATCATAAGATCTATATATCCAGCCATCTTAGGTTCTTCGGCCATAATAATACTATCAATATTATTTATATTATAGCCTTTATTTGACAACAAAATCCCCACTTCTTTTAAGAGTTCCAAACTATCAGCATCTTTATATTTCATATCAGTGTCAGGAAAATGTTTACCAATATCACCTAATGCAGCAGCACCTAATAGGGCATCTTTAATAGCATGTAGTAATACATCTCCATCTGAATGTCCTAATAATCCTTTTTCATAGGGAATATCTACTCCACCTAATATTAGTTTTCTACCTTCTACTAATCTGTGAACATCATAACCTATACCCATACGCATTTTACCATACCTCCTTTAATATATTCTCAGCTATTATTAAATCCTCCGGCGTCGTTATTTTTATATTTTTATAACTTCCTTTTAGTATGTTTACAGTTCCCCCTAATCTTTCCACCATCATGGCATCATCAGTAACTATATCTTTATTTTCTCTGTTCAAATCATATGCCTTTTTTAGTAATTTATATTGAAAGGTCTGAGGTGTTTGTATGGACCATAATTCATCTCTTTTTAAAGTATCTATTACTTTCATATCATTATCTACCCTTTTTATAGTATCTTTAACAGGTACAGCTACAACTACCGCCCCCATTTTTCTTGCCATATCTATAGATTTTTCAATTAATTCTTCCTCTATAAAAGGTCTTGCACCATCATGTATTAATATAATGCTACAATGTTCTTTTACTGCTAATAATCCATTGTAAACTGAATCCTGTCTTTCTTTGCCACCTGCCACTATTTTGCTCACTTTTTTAATAGAATATTTGTCTATAATATTTTCTTTTACAAATCCTATTTCATCTTTTCCCACTACCAATACAATCTCATCTATGGATTCGGTTTTTTCAAATTTTTCTAAAGTATATGCCAGAATAGGTTTGTTATTTAATAAAATAAACTGTTTATTAAAATCCATTCCCATTCTCTTCCCTCTGCCAGCTGCTACTATAATCGCTACTACTTTTCCTTCTGTTTTTGGCATATAAAATATACCTCCCCCTTACAAAATTATTTAATAAAGATTATCTTATTATATGGTCGATTAATAATCAACACAAATATTCCCACAATATATGGTATATAATAGGGTTTAAATAGAAATAGAGAAGGATTCTTTTTATATAAAAGGAATCCTTCTCTTTATTGTCGATTATGCGGATTTATCTTCTGATGACTTAGGTTTGGCAAATATCATTCTACCTGCGGCTGTCTGTAATACGCTGGTTACTAAGACATCAATATCTTGTCCAATATACTTTTTACCATCTTCTACTACTATCATTGTCCCATCATCTAAATAAGCAAGGCCTTGACCAGACTCTTTTCCATCTTTAATTACCTGTACAAACATCTCTTCTCCTGGTAATACCACTGGTTTTACTGCATTTGCCAATTCATTAATATTTAATACAGGTACACCTTGAAATTCAGCTACTTTGTTTAAATTATAATCATTTGTAACTACTTTACCACCTAAATGTTGTGCTAATTTTAATAATTTTATATCTACTTCAGCCACATCATCAAAACTTGTTTCTTCTATAATTACTTCAATATCTAATTCTTTTTGAATTTTATTTAATATATCCAGACCTCTTCTACCTCTGTTTCTTTTAATAGCAACGGATGAGTCTGCAATATGTCGTAGTTCTGCCAGTATAAATTCAGGAATTATTAATGGCCCTTCAATAAATCCTGTCTTACATATATCAGCTATTCTACCATCAATTATAACACTCGTGTCCAAAACCTTAGGGCTTCTCATATCATCCTTTTTGCTTTCCTTTTCTCTTATAATATTCTTTTTAAACAGGTTCTGTATACTCTGTATATTGGGAAGCTCCTCTGTCTTTTTAGTAGCTATTTTAACGCCCAGATAGGCCATAAAAATATATACTATTGTAGATAAAATACTGCCTATATAAGGTATTGGTATAATATTGATTAAATTACTTATTAAATAAGCTATAATCAATCCTACAATCAATCCTACTGAACCTATAAATACACTGGTAAGGGGTACATTGGATAATTCGTTTTCTACCCAGTTGACAATATCATTTCCTTTTTTCATTACCCAAGGAGATATGATAAATAATAATGTTCCACCTAAAATAAAAGATATTATAATTCCAAGTATATAAAACACAAAATTATCTTTGATATTAAAAAAGAAGTCATGAATAATACTATTGTAAAGCAATAAACCTGAAACTGCCCCTAGAATTGATAAAATCCCCCTTATTATTTTATTAATCATACAATCACCTCCTATTCCTTTATTATGCCCATTTTTAAATTATTATAGCCTTTTTTGAAAAGTTATTCATTATTAAAAAATAAATTCCTCTTGCACAAGGCAAGAGAATTTATTTTACTGCATTTTCTATGGTCTCTATGGCTTCTTCTTCAGTAATATCTGCGGCTAAGATTATTTCACTTAATAAAATCTGTTTTGCATTGTTTAAAATCTTTCTTTCACCAGTAGACAAAGTTTTTTCTCTATCTCTTAAAATTAGATTTCTCACAACTGCCGCCACTTCATATATATCGCCACTTTTAATTCTTTCCATGTTAGCTCTATACCTTCTATTCCAATTTTGTGGCATTTTAGTCATCTCAGATGCTAATATAGCTAAAACCTCTTGCATTTCTTCTTCACCTATTACAGGTCTTATACCAATTTCTTCAACATTATCCGTAGGTATCATTACTTTCATATTATTTAAAGGGATTCTCATAATGTAATATCTTCTAAGTTCACCCAAAATCTCTTTTTCTTCTATTGCTTCAATGACACCAGCACCATGGACAGGATAAGAAATTTTATCACCTATGTTAAACATATTGTTTCCCTCCCCAAAATTACTGCCTATTTTAATCATTATCAGTATATATTATTTTATGCCTATTGTCAAGTAAAAATTTTATTTTATCACAGGAACTATTTCTTGTCAACTACATTTATTTAAATTATTTTATATGAATTTTAACAGTTTTTTCTTCCAATTGACAAAGTATCCTAATTAAAAGTATAATATATTTAACAATTTTAATTTGAAAATTATGTTAATGAATAAATAGAGAAATATTTTTCATTATTTTTATAAATTTTATGTGAATAAATAATAAGGAGTTGTGTTTATGGATAAACTTTCTTTAAATGAATTTCAAAAAAAGGTAGATGAAGTTTTAATAAGACATAGAAGTGTTTTAGATATATTGACAAAATTACAAGAGAGTAGTACTAGAGTTAATAGAGGTGTTGCTAAATCAGCGACCTATTGTGGCTGTATCGAAATCCATGTTAAAAAGCAACAAATTCCTTCTGATATATTATATTCTGAATTAAAAGATTATATGGATGATCATATTACAGGTGAATTATGTGATATTTGTAGGGAAAAAATTCAGGAAGAAATATCTTCAAATTTATTTTACATAACATCTCTTTGTAATTTATTTGATATTAATATGGAAAAGTTGCTTTCTGATTATAATGAAAATAATTTAAAAACTCTAGGTCAATATGGATTATTATAGAAATTAGAGTGGAATTTATATTTAATGATTTTATATATTACCACGGGATATTCCCGTGGTTTTATATTTATTTTTTTAAATATGTCTTTCTAATAAAACTTTTTCCTGTAATCTTCTAAGTCCTTCTTTAATTGCTTTAGCCCTTACTTCTCCAATACCCTCCACATCATCTAGTTTGTCAGTAGAAGCCTTTAAAATATTTTGAAGTCCATTAAACTCTTTTACCAGATTATTTATTACATTTAGGGGTAGCCTAGGTATTTTGGCTAATATCCTATAACCCAATGATGTAACCCCTTGGTCCAATGCATTTATATTATTACTATATCCAAAAATCTTTGAAATATTTGTCAAATTTAATAATTCTTCTGAAGATAATGATTTTATAGCATTTTCTATGGTAATATGATCAATTTCTGGATTGGTATTGTAATCATAAATCACATATCTACCTTCTTCTTTTACATTATCAACTAATTCTTCTAATTGCATACTTACTAATCTACCTTCATTGCCCAACTCATAAATAAATTTTTCAATTTCATTTGCTATTCTCATAACCATCTCTGTTCTCTGCAATACTAAAGCCACATCATAAATAGTAACCAAATCTTCAAATTCAAGTGCCGCAAGTCTTGCCATGGCCTTATTAAGAGATATCTTGTATTTTTCTAAGGTTTGAATAGCTTGATTTGCCTTAGACAGTATTCTAGGGGTTTCTTGTATGACATATTTTTGATGTCCTTTATATAAAGTTATTATATTACGCCTTTGTGATATAGCTATTACAATTTCTCCTGTCTCTTTAGCCACTTGTTCTGCTATACGATGTCTAATTCCTGTCTCAGTAGAATGTATAGATGGATCAGGTATTAATTGCCCATTGGCATATAAAATTTTCTTTGCATCACTACTTAAAATAATTGCGCCATCCATTTTACCTAATTCGTATAAATATGCAGGAGAAAAATCTATATCAATATGAAAACCTCCATCTAATATATTCATAACAGAATCACTATCAGCAATAACTATCAATGCACCAGTCTTTGCCTTTAACAAGTTTTCCAATCCTTCTCTCAGGGGAGTACCAGGGGCTAGTAGTTTTAATGTTTCTATAATATCTTCTTCTTTAGTTAATTCTTCCTTTTCCATTTATTATCCCCTCCTTTTTTTATAACTGTTTTAAAAATTTATATGTAAATTAATTTTATTTCATTATTAATTCTAGAGCATCCCTTAATCTTCTAACACCTTTTATTTCTAATCCAACATCTTTTTTTATTTTAGGAATATTTTTATCAGGCATTATGCAGGTTTTAAAGCCCATTTTATGTGCTTCTTTTATCATTCTTTCCATATAGCTTACTGGTCTTAAATCTCCTGTTAAACTTATTTCACCAATAGCCAGTATTTCCCTGGATGATAGAGGTATACTCTGCATACTGGAAAATATGGCCATGGCCACTCCCAAATCTGAAGATGTACCCTCTAATTTTAATCCCCCAACCACATTAATATATATATCCTGATTCATTAGAGGTAGCCCAATTTTTTTTTCTAAAACAGCTATTATTAAGTTCAATCTATTTAAATCTATACCTACGGCAGTTCGTCTAGGAAACCCTGCCGTAGTAGGCGTTACTAAAGCCTGTATTTCTACCAATAGGGGTCTGGTACCCTCAACTGTTGATACTACAATGGAGCCTTCTGCTTTTTCTGAAAGAGAATCTAAAAAAATGGCAGATGGATTACTTACCTGAACTAATCCCTCTTCCCTCATTTCAAATACACCAATTTCACTGGTGGTCCCAAATCTATTTTTTAATGCTCTCAAAATTCTAAATTCCTGGGTTCTTTCTCCTTCAAAATGCAGTACAGTATCCACCATATGTTCCAAAACCCTAGGACCTGCTAATTCCCCTTGTTTTGTAACATGTGCAACTATAAAAATGGGAATATCCTTGGATTTACCTATTCTCATTAAATTATTTACACATTCCTTTACCTGGGATACACTGCCTGGAGCAGAGGTCAAATCATCCTTATACAATGTCTGTACTGAATCCACTAATAAAAAAACAGGTTCCAATTCATCTATATACTTTTCTATTAAATCAATATTAGTTTCTGATAAAATATATAGTTCTTCTGCTAGCGCATCTAAACGTTCTGCTCTCATTTTTATCTGTTCTTCTGATTCTTCCCCAGAAACATATAATACTGTTCCATATTTTTCAGCAATTTTACTACTTGCCTGCAAAATTAATGTGGACTTTCCAATACCCGGCTCACCAGATATTAAAGTCAGAGAACCCTTTACCAAACCACCGCCTAGAACTCTGTTTAATTCATTTATATCAGTATCATATCTCTCATGTCCACCAGATACTACCTTTTTTATCTTTTGAGGCCTATTATTACTTGTCATGGTAGGAGATCTTTTAAAATCTCTTTTAGATTGTACTAACTCTTCTTCCATGGTATTCCACTGATTACAACCCATGCAACGTCCCAACCATTTGGGACTTTCATATCCACATTCCCGACATATGAATTTAGTCTTTATTTTTGACATTTCAACACCTACCTGATTATTGTATATGAATATTATATCCCAATTAAAACACTGTATTTATTTTTACTTCCAGCATTTTGCTTAATTTTATCCTATGTTTATTATAATATAATACCATAAAAAAAAGGAAGGAATATATCCTCCCCATTTTATTTTTCATTTATTACTAATTTATCATCAACATAGTCAATTTCTATATGACTGCCAGGCTGTACCTTGCCTTTTAGTATTTCTTCTGATAATTTATCTTCCACAAGTTTTTGTATAGCTCTCTTTAATGGTCTAGCCCCAAATTCAGGGTCATATCCCTTACCAGCAATATATTCTTTTGCTCTTTGACTAACATCTATCTCCATATTCATATCCATTAGACGTTCTTTTAGGTCTTTGACCATTATATCTATTATCTTTGTAATATTTTCTTTATCTAAGCTGTGGAATACTATGATATCATCAATTCGATTTAAAAATTCTGGTCTAAAACTTCTTTTTAATTCTCCTAAAACATTTTCTTTCATTTTTTCATATTCATCTTGAGCTTTATTTTCTTCGCTAACTTTAAAACCAAGGGTTTTTTGTTTTTTTATGGTATGAGCACCCACATTTGATGTCATGATAATAATTGTGTTTTTAAAATCTACAGTTCTACCATGACTGTCTGTCAAACGTCCATCATCTAATATTTGTAAAAGTATATTAAATACATCTGGATGTGCTTTTTCAATTTCATCAAATAATACAACTGAATATGGTTTTCTACGAACCTTTTCTGTTAATTGTCCCCCCTCATCATAGCCTACATATCCTGGAGGAGAACCAATTAATTTGGAAACTGTATGCTTTTCCATATACTCAGACATATCTATACGAATCATAGCATCTTCATCACCAAATATGGCTTCTGCTAATGCTCTAGATAATTCTGTCTTACCTACTCCAGTAGGTCCTAAAAAGATAAATGAACCAACAGGTCTTTTAGGATCCTTTAATCCAACTCTAGCTCTTCTAATAGCCCTAGATACAGATTTAACTGCCTGTTCTTGGCCAATAACCCTTTCATGTAGTATTTTTTCCATATCTAATAATCTTTCTGATTCTTCTGATTGAATCTTTGTAACTGGAATACCTGTCCAATCCGCCACAATCTCAGCAATTACCTCTGCATCTACTATACTTTCAGCACCAGATTTTCTTATCTTCCAATTTTTCTCTCTATTCTCTAAACTCTCTTTAATATTACGTTCTTTATCTCTTATTTCTGCTGCTCTTTCAAAATCCTGTAAACTAATTGCTTCTTCTTTTTCTTTTGCTAATTTTTCTAATTCCTCTTCTAAATCTTTTAAATCCGGTGGTGTAGTTACAGTTTGTAATCTGATTTTAGATGCTGCCTCATCAATTAAATCTATGGCTTTATCTGGTAGATATCTATCTGTAATATATCTATGAGACAATTCTACTGCAGCTTCTAATGCCTCATCTTCAATTTTTACTCTATGATGTGCTTCATATTTATCCCTTAGACCTTTTAATATCTCTATTGCATCTTCCACATTAGGTTCTTCAATAGTTATTGGTTGGAATCTTCTCTCCAGTGCAGCATCCTTTTCTATATGTTTACGATATTCATCAATTGTAGTAGCACCAATGGTTTGTAGTTCACCTCTTGCTAATGCAGGTTTTAGTATATTAGATGCGTCAATAGCTCCTTCTGCTGCCCCTGCTCCAATTACTGTATGAAGCTCATCTAGGAATAATATGACATCTCCGGCCTCTCTAATTTCTTCCATGACCTTTTTTAGTCTTTCCTCAAATTCACCTCTATATTTGGCTCCAGCTAACATTGATGCCAGATCTAAGGTTATTACCCTCTTATCTTTTAATAATTCTGGAACATTACCTTCTACAATTTTTTGTGCCAATCCTTCTGCTACAGCAGTTTTACCTACACCAGGTTCTCCAATTAAGCATGGATTGTTCTTGGTTCTTCTGCTGAGGATTTGTATAATTCTCTGTATTTCCTGGTCTCTACCAATAACAGGGTCAATCTTACCTTCTCTAGCCATTTCATTTAAATCTCTTCCATATTTATCTAAAGTGGGAGTTTTAGAATTAGCTTTTGTCTTACCTACCCCATTGGATTGTGGAGTACCTTGAACATTGCTATTTAATAAATTTAACACTTCTTCTCTAGCCTTTTCTAAACTAATACCTGCCTCTACTAATACCCTGGCTGCCACCCCTTCTCCTTCTCTAATAAGTCCTAAAAGTATATGCTCTGTACCAACATAATTATGACCTAATTTACGTGCCTCTTCAAAACTAAGTTCAAACACCCTCTTAGTTCTAGGTGTATATCCAGCTATATAACCTCCATCTGTTCCTTGTCCAACTAAATTTATAATTCTATTTTTTAAATCATCCATTTTTACTCCAAGATTTGTTAATGCCTTTGCAGCTATACCTTCTCCCTCTTGAAGCAGACCTAATAATAAATGCTCTGTACCAACATAATTATGTTTTAGTTGGGCTGCAAATTGTTGAGATAATATAATTACTTGTTGTGCTCTCTGTGTAAATCTTCCACTCATTCCCATATATATACCTCCTATTCCAAACTTTTTCTAATTAATTCTGCTCTTTTTATATCTCTGTTTCTAGTATCTAATGCATAATCATAATATTTTTGTAAAAATCCTGGTTGTATCATTTCCATCATACAGTTTAATTTTTCTATTGGTAAACCCTTTATCAAGTCTAGATTTACCCCTAATTTTACATCAGAAATCAATTTCATAGCTTCATTTGCACTGATTATTCTAGCATTCTTTAAAATTCCATAGGATCTAAATACCTTATCCTCTAATTCATCCTTTTTAATACTAAGTAGATTTTGTCTAGTCATTCTCTCCTTATCTATGATTTGCATAGTTACACTGTTTAAATTTTCTATGATTTCTTCTTCAGTTACTCCTAAAGTTACCTGATTAGATATTTGATATAAATTCCCTAAAAATTCACTGCCCTCACCATAAATACCTCTAACTGCCAATCCTATTTGTCCAGCAGCTCTTAAAATATCTTTTATATATCCTATCATGCTAAGTGCAGGTAAATGTAACATAACTGAAGCCCTTACTCCTGTACCTAGATTTGTTGGGCAGGATGTAATATATCCTATTTCTTCATCAAAGGCATAATTAACTTTTTCTTCTATTAAATCATCTATTTTATCTGCAATATCCCATGCTTCATCCAGTTGAAGACCTGGTAACATACATTGTATCCTAATATGGTCTTCCTCATTTATCATAATACTAATGGTTTCATCAGTATTTATGATTACATTGCCAATCTCCACATTATTAGCCAACTCTAGACTAATTAAATGTTTTTCCACATAATTTAGTCTATTTATTTGATCTAAATCTTTCATAGATATTAGTTTAAAATCATCACTTAATTTTGTATTAGCAGTCAGGATACTTTCATCTATTTTTTTAGCAATATCCTCTGCTAAATCACCATTTAAATTATGTGTAAAGGGATAACCTTCAAGATTTCTAGCAATTCTTACCCGGCTACTTATGACAATATCTGATTGTGGACCTATATTCTTTGTATATCCTGACATTCCAAACCTCCCCTTTATATTTTATCCATATTTGACTCTAAATCTCTTATTTGATCTCTTAACTTGGCTGCTTTTTCAAAAGCCTCTTCCTCTATGGCCCTTTGAAGCTCAATTTTTAAATCATTAATCTGTCTTTTTAGCTTTATACCTTTACCTAATCTTTTAGGAATCTTGCCAGTATGATGACTATTTCCATGAATTTTTCTAATTATATGTTTTAATTGAGGTTTAAAAGTTGTATAACATTTATCGCAACTCAATTTCCCCACTTTCTTGAAATCATTATAACTTTTCCCACATTGACTACATTCTATGCCCGTACCATAGGGAGATTTTATAAAATTTGAATCCATATCCATAAGTCCAGCTAAAAAATTCTGTATAGAAAAGGGATTTTGAAAAATTAAACTTTCATTTTTCATAGCACAACTTTCACATAAATGCATTACTTCTTTTTGTCCCTGTACTATTTTAGTCATATGAACTGTTGCTTCGTTAATATTACATTCTTCACAAATCATAATATCACTCCTATCTCAGTAAAATCGCCAACATGTTTTTTAAAATACTGGCCCTTAATTGGTCTCTAATATTTACAGGGCTCACTAATGCACTATTGTCAATGGCAGCTTTCATTATATTTGACTCTCTTTCAGAAAGAATCTCACGTTCTAATAAGGAGCTTATTAGACGATTAGCCTGACTTTGAGAAATTTTATCTCCTATTTCCTTTATAAGAATATTATATACACCATCTTCATCATCAAAAGCTAATCGTTCTATTTTAATATACCCACCTCCACCTCTTTGACTCTCTATATAATAACCCTGTGCATAATCAAATCTTGTGGTAAGTACATAATTTATCTGTGAAGGTGAACAATCAAAGTACTTGGCTAACTCATTCCGTCCTATCTCTATACTTTTATTATTACTATCTTCTATAAGTTCTTTTAAAAATTTTTCAATAATATCACTAATTCTAGCCATTTTTTCACCTCTCTCAATTGCAAAAAAGTTTGACTTTCTTTGACCTTCGGTTATATGATACTATAAATTTACTTTTATGTCAAAGATATTTTTTCAAAATCTTTTTTTATTATTCCAAATTATAGTGGATTAAATTATAAAAATAGGTAGATATATAATATATCTACCTATTTTAAAAAAAGATAAGCATGTGATTAATCACATGCTTATTAAATAATTTATTCATTAGTTGCTTTAGCAACTTCCACTACTTTATCACTAATTTCTTTAGGTACTTCTTCATACCTTACAAATTCCATTGTAAAGCTACCTCTTGCCTGAGTCATAGAACGTAGGTCTATGGCATATTTAAACATTTCTGCTTGAGGTACTTCCGCTATTACTAATTGTAATCCATCATCTGTGGGCTCCATACCAATAATTCTACCTCTACGTTTATTTAAATCTCCCATTACATCGCCCATATATTCCTCTGGTATAGTTACATTTACTTTTACAATGGGTTCTAATAATGTTGGATTAGCTTCCTCCATACCTTTTTTAAATGCAATTGAAGCGGCAATTTTAAATGCCATTTCTGATGAGTCAACATCATGGTATGAACCATCATATAATGTTGCTTTCACATTTACTACTGGGAAACCAGCTAATACTCCACTTTCCATAGCATCTATTAAACCTTTTTCAACTGCAGGGATATACACCTTTGGTACTGCTCCACCGAATATTTCTTCTTCAAATTCAAATTCTTTATCACTAGGTTCAAATCTGATTTTTACATCTCCATATTGGCCATGTCCACCTGATTGTTTTTTATGTTTACCTTGGACATCTGATTTACCCTTAATAGTTTCTCTATAAGGTACTATAGGATCACTTAAATCTACATCTACTCCAAATTTATTTTTCAATTTACTCACTATAACTTTTATGTGTAATTCTCCTTGCCCAACAATAAGAGTTTGTTTTGTCTCTTGATTTCTGAAGAACTTGAAGGATGGGTCTTCTTCAGCTAAACGTTGTAATCCTGAATTAATCTTGTCCTCATCGCCCCTAGACTTAGGTTGAATAGCTAAATATAACTGAGGTTCTTCAAATTCTATATTACTAAATATTACTGGATCACTAACACTGCATAGTATATCTCCAGTGGTTGTATGATGTAGTTTTGCAACTGCACCAATATCTCCAGCTTTTATTTCATTAACTTCTATTTGTTGTTTACCTCTTAATAGGAATAAATTAGATATTTTTTCTTTTGCATCTTTATTTGGATTCAGAACTTCTGTATCAGGTTTCATGCTACCAGAAATAACCTTGAATATTGACAATTTAACCATATATGGGTCTACAATAGTTTTAAATACCTGAGCAGAGAATGGTTCACCTGGATCCAATGTTCTTTCAACTACATCACCAGTATAAGGATGTTTACCTTCTTTAGGCGGCATATCCTTAGGTGATGGAGAATAGTCAGTAATCATATCCAATAAACTATGGATTCCAATATTTTTAAGTGTGGCACCACATAAAACAGGTACAATATCGCCATTTAAAATTCCCTTACGTAAACCAGTTTGAATTTCTTCTGGTGTAAATTCTTCACCTTCAAAATACTTTTCTAATAATACTTCATCACTCTCTGCAACGGATTCCATTAACATTTCTCTTATTTCCATTACCTGATCCATTTTATCCTCTGGTATAGGTTTAACTACACAGCTTTTGCCATCGTATTCTCTACAATGCATTTTTACAACATTGATGTTTCCAACAAAGTTTTCCTGTTCTCCAAGAGGAATTTGGAAAGGTGCTATTTTCTTACCAAATGTTTCTCTTAACTGATTGAGAACCTTTTCAAAATTGGCATTTTCTCTATCCATTTTATTTATAAATATAAAAGTTGGTTTATTTTTATTTTTTGTATAATTCCAAGCTTTTTCTGTTCCAACTTCTATACCACTAGTTGCATCTACTAATATTATAAGGCCTCCTGCCACTTTAGTAGCACTTTGAACCTCACCAACAAAATCAAAATACCCTGGAGTATCTATAAAATTAATCTTGTGCCCTTCCCATTCTACAGGTATCACAGATGTGTTAATAGATATTTTTCTGGATATTTCCTCTTTATCAAAGTCTGAAACTGTGTTTCCATCTTCAGTTTTTCCGATACGATTTATAACATTAGCTGTAAATAATGCAGCCTCTGTTAATGTAGTTTTTCCACTTCCACCATGTCCTAGTAGAGCGATGTTTCTAATCTTATCTGCTTCATATACCTTCATTTAGTTTCCTCCTTGTATGATATAAATTAAATTAATGGACTTAGATATCATATTCTATATTATTTTAATAATTCCTTTAATTTCGAAAATTTTTTTAAAATATTTTATAAATATGTTATAATAATTAAAATAATTAAGTTAAACTGTATATTTTATTTGTATATAGAGATTAAAAACCTGTTTATATAAATATAATTTGAAATTTAATGCCCTTTTTTTCTTTTTATATAGAAATTTTAAATTATATTTTAACAAATTAATCCTTTATATATAAATTATTATATATCTAATAAATAAATTAAATGTAAGATAAGGAGGATTTTAATTTGAGTATTTTATTTAGTAACAGAATTAAAGATTTAAAACCCTATGTTCCAGGTAGACCCATTGATGATGTGAAAAAGGAATACAATCTAGAACATGTGATAAAAATGGCATCTAATGAAAATCCATTGGGATGTTCACCTAAAGCTAAAGAAGCTATTGAAAAGACTTTAGATAAATTTAATTATTATCCTGATGGAAATGCCACAGCACTTAAAGAGGCTATTGCTGAAAAATTTGGACTTAAAATTGAGCAAATCCAACCTAGTAGTGGTTCTGATGAAATGATAGATTCCATTTCTAAAACATTCTTAGATAAGGGAGATGAAGTCATATTAGCAGATATTACATTCCCCAGATATATGTCCACAACAAAACTAATGGGGGCCACACCTGTTATTGTACCTCTAAAAGATTTTACATATGATTTAGAAGGTATGAAAAAGGCTGTTACAGACAAAACCCGTTTAATCTGGCTATGTAATCCCAATAATCCTACTGGTACCATGTTTAATGAAGACATTCTTGTTTCATTTTTAGAGTCTATTCCCCAAAATATAATAGTTGTCTATGATGAAGCATATAATGAATTCGTAACACGTGATGATTATCCATATAATAGCTATAAATTTTTAGATAAATATCCAAATCTTATAATACTAAGGACCTTTTCCAAAATCTATGGTCTAGCTGCTCTAAGAGTAGGATATGCCTTTGCTTCTAAAGAAATTTTGGAAAATATAGATAAGGTGAGAGGACCTTTTAATGTAAATACCTTAGCACAGGTTGCAGCACTGGCTGCCTTAGAAGATGATGAGTTTTTAGAAAAAAGTTATATACTCAATAAGGAAGGTAAAGAATTTATTTATAATAATTTTAAGGATTTAGGATTATGGTATCTACCATCTGAAACCAATCATATATTCTTTGATACAGGTAGAGATGCCAATAAAGTATTTATTGAATTGCAAAAAAGAGGTGTTATCATTAGACCAATGTTTGATACCTATGCCAGAGTTTCTATTGGAACCATGGAAGAAAATCGCATCTTCATTGAAAAATTAAAAGAAATTTTAACTTAACTTGAAAAGAGCAGACATGATTCTGCTCTTTTTTAAATTATTAGCACCTTTTTCTATATCCTTTGCATATTATGTAATGAAAAATATATGATAAGGAGTTAATAGATATGTTTAAATCCTATGTAAATTATAATGAAAATACTTCTCCATGGATTAATTACTATTATCATAATAATAATAATCCTTCTTGTGCTGTAGCATATGTAGAAGGTGGACCTCTTAGACCAGAAATACAAGGGACAGTTTGGTTTAAAGATGTACCAGGAGGTACAGAAGTTTGTGCAGAGATATATGGCTTACCACCCTATCGTCCTGCCACTAATGGTCAATCTCCCATTGGTCCCCATGGTTTCCATATTCATGAATATGGAAGTTGTGAGATAGGAAAATCAGTAATAATTCATGAAAATCCTGATGACTACCGTTCTCAACCTGCTGGAAATTCTGGTAAACGTCTAGCTTGTGGGGAGATAAATTGGTATTATTAATTTTAAAAAAGGTCTTTACAATATTTATTATTGTAAAGACCTTTTAAAAATTTTATATAAATTAAATATAATCTATATAAATATTTAATTATCTAATAGGACAAATACCTGATTCACATTCATCTTCTAAAATTTCTACTTCCAGTTCTTGTTTTTCATATTTACTTATAAGTGAAGGTACAAAATCTTTCATTTCTGATATTCTTCTATTATATTCTTCTTCATCTATGGCCTCATATGGTAGTAATTTGTAGAAGTTATCATCTAAGGACAGGAAAGTCAGTGCAACTACATCATCCCAATTATTCCATACCCATTCTTCTACCTCTTCCCATTCATGGTCTCTTACATGGACAGTGATTGAGCAGTTGTGATCCACATAGTTTTCCATAAACATCTTATAATTTTCCAATTGTTCAATTGCTGATACATCATATTTAGTCTTTCCTTCTGGTGCTTTTACTGGGAATTCAACTACTTTAGTAGAGCATGTTTCCCAATCTTGTCCAACTTCTGGATAAACAGGATATCCTAATTCTTCACATACTTTTACCAATGGATCATCAGAACTTACTCTAATTCTTCTTATATAATATGGTGCATGGGAATAATGTACTCCACTGGAAACCGTAGGTAATTGGCTTAATGTACCCTCTGGTTTAACAGTTGTTATTAATAATGGAACATTTTCTCCAATTTCTTCAGCATAGGCTTTAGCTTCTTCATGGGCCACTCTTCTCAATTCTCGTAAAATTTTCTTTTCTTCTTCTCTAGAGATACCTGTGGCATTAACCATATCCTGCCATCCTGTTAAAGAAGTTCCTAATAATTTATCTCTCTTTTGTACAGCGTCCCAAGCTGGTAATTCTAATTCAACACAGGTCATTCTATAACTAGCTCTCACTGATAGTCTTTGAGCATTTAATAGACCTTCTAAATCCAAAGTTCCATCTTCTCTAACAAATCCATAGACATTTACAGTTGTCAGATTACATAGACCTTTAGAGTCTAATAATATTTCTCCACAAGGGTTTACACCATTCATATTTGGTCTTCTTTTGGCAGCAGCCTGGGCATTTACCCAACCTGGTTCTCCTGAATATCTCATTTTTTCCATTAACCAGTGTAATTCTTCTCTAGTTGGTTTTTCCTCATAATAAATTGAATTATTACTCATCTGTCTATGGATAATATCCATATCTACCATCCATTGATCACCAATTTGTTTGTATAGATTAGATTTTGCTTCAATGGATTCCTGATCCTTAGGATCTATTAAAATCATTTCAGCTGTTCGTCTTACTCCACCAACTACAACATTTTCTCCAATAATATTAGCAATATCTAAACAGTCAATACTTCTTAATTTACACTTATTGGAGCCATTGATTTTCTTATGATTTTTTACTACTTTATCTATTTTATAGAACATGTTTTTAAGACTTTCATGTCCACTGGCAGTACCACCAAAGGTTTTTAGTTTTTCTCCCTTTGGTCTTACATGGTCATAATCGATAATAATAGTTTTAATATTTCTGTATTCATGACTATATAATAGTTTGAAGAAATAATCCAGGGCTTGTGTCCAGCCTTCTTTACTATCTCCCACAATAATTCTTACAGTATTTTTATGTGAAAATTCTAAACTAGTATTATCCTCTCTATCTTTTACAGGTACTGGTGTATAGTCTTTGTGTATGATATCATAATCCATTCTAACCTTAGGTAGTTTTTCCACATCATCTTTTAGTACTCTCACACCTACTCCTGCACCTATCATTAATAGATAAAATAAATCTTTAAATGCGTCATAATTATCAATTACGATAAATGCACAGTTATAATTGGCCATGGGATAATTCTTAGCCACTGGTGTATTTCCAACCCAGAATGTTCTTCCTGATAGGAATTGTTTTAAATTATAGATATTGTCAAATAACTGTTCAGCTTCTTCTCTTGTGGTAGGTACCAGACTACAATTGTATTCCACAGCTCTTCTAACTGTTTCCCACCAGTATTCTCTTCTACCTTCTTCAGGTAACCATCTAGAGTATGTTCTATAATAAACAAAACTACCTAATTGATTCATTGGTGAAAATCTATGTTTATACTTACTTATAAATTCTTCCGATAATAGCCCTTCTTCTTTTTCTCTAATCTTTCTAGTTATATTTCTCTGATTTCTATAAATAATATATCTCTTAGCCGCATCTTTTCTATTACTGGACATTAATTTTTCTTCTACTATATCTTGTATTTCCTCAACATGTATTTGATATGTAGATTGTTCAATCTCTTTTTGAACTTCAGTGGCAATTTCTACACTTAATTCTTCATCTATTCCCATAGTGGTTTCTGCCATAGCCTTTTTAATAGCATTAATAATTTTTGAAATATTAAAATCTACTTCTCTTCCATCCCTTTTTATAACTTTTAACATCAATACCCGTCCTTTCACTATAAAAAATTATTTAAATATTCTTACATAAATACAATATTTAGTGTATCCTCGTCTTTCAATACACATCATATTGTATCATCCCATTAATTAAATGTCAAAAGAACTTTTCCTTTATTTATAGGCTTTTAGGTCTATTTATAGAATTTACTATATGATTACTTCTTATTATTTCTTTTTTTCTATATATTTTAAACAGAAAAAAAGTATTATTGAAATATTAGTCTTCCAATAATACCCAACTTTTATTAATTTTTATTTACTTTCAATAATATCTAAAATTTCTATAATTGTATCTTTAATATATGCGCCTTTCCTATATTTTCTTCTCAATATGGTAACTTCCACCTCATTACTTTGTTTCGCTATTTCTTTTAGCTTTTTAGGATTTTCTATAAAAGCTCCC
>JAAYNB010000012.1 GCA_012521085.1 Clostridiales bacterium
GGAGCTTTTATATTCCCATTTGTTATCAGATTAGTATGGGGTAGATATGTAGCTGAAACAGGTATAGTTGGAGGTATTTTAGCAGGAGGTTTCATCGTTGGTACTACATGGATGTTAAACCATGGTGTTGGACTTATATTCCAAAGTGGTACTGCATGGGTTGACATGGCGTTTGCCGCTGGCCCAGGATTATTCGTTGCATCTGCTTTAGCAGGGGACGATGTAGGTAAAGGTGCAGTAGATTTTCTATTTGCTATTATAGGTGGTATATTAGCTGGTGTTATTATCACTATGATGTAGGTAAGATGCAGTAGACTTTCTATTTGCTATTATAAATGGTATATAGCTGGTATCGTAGTTTCAGTGTTATAATTTTTATAAGAAATTCGCAATATTTAGTAATGTTAAGTAGTTTTAACGATATTTCAGTAATACCTAAGTAATACCTAAGTAATACACAGATATAAAGAGGGTTGACATAGTCAATCCTCTTATATACAACTTATGCAATTTATAAACATCAATACTGCAAGAAAAATTATTTAACATGCAAACCACAAAATTGGAGGGGGAAAAATATTATGGAGAAAAAGTATATTTTAGCATTAGACCAAGGTACTACAAGTTCAAGAGCTATTATATTTGATCATGATGGAAAAATTGTTAATGTAGCTCAAAGAGAATTTACTCAGATTTATCCAAAAGCTGGTTGGGTAGAGCATGACGCTATGGAAATTTGGGGTACACAGAGTGGAGTTGCAAGAGAAGTATTAGAATCAGCAGGAATTAGTCCTCATGAAATAGCTGCTATTGGTATTACAAACCAAAGAGAGACAACAGTAGTGTGGGACAAGAATACTGGAAAACCTGTATACAATGCTATTGTGTGGCAATGTAGAAGAACTGCTAACATTTGTGATGAATTAAAAGAAAGAGGATTAGAAGATTATATTAGAGAGAATACTGGGCTTGTTGTAGACGCGTATTTCTCAGGAACAAAAGTTAAATGGATCCTAGATAATGTTGAAGGTGCTAGAGAAAAAGCTGAGAATGGCGAACTGCTTTTCGGTAACATCGACACATGGTTAATCTGGAATTTAACAAGAGGAAAAGTTCATGTAACTGATTATTCAAATGCATCTAGAACAATGCTTTATAATATAAAAGAATTAAAATGGGATGAAAAGATCTTAGAAGAATTAGATATCCCTGCATCAATGTTACCAGAAGTTAGACCATCAAGTGAAGTTTATGGTTATACTGATGAGGAAACATATGGCGGAGCAAAGATTCCAATAGCTGGAGCTGCTGGAGACCAACAAGCTGCATTATTTGGTCAAGCTTGCTATGAGCCAGGAATGGCTAAAAACACATATGGAACTGGTTGCTTCATGTTAATGAACACAGGTGAAGAGTTCATAGAGTCTAAAAATGGCCTATTAACTACTTTAGCTTGGGGAGCAGAAGGTAAAGTAGAGTATGCTTTAGAAGGTAGTATCTTTATAGCTGGTGCTGCTGTTCAATGGTTAAGAGATGAATTAAAAATCATCAGAGATGCTCAAGAAACAGAATACCTTGCAACTAAAGTAGAAGATACTAATGGAGTTTATGTGGTACCTGCATTCACTGGATTAGGTGCACCATATTGGGATATGTATGCAAGAGGAGCTGTTGTAGGACTTACAAGAGGAGCTAAAGCGGAGCATCTTATAAGAGCAACATTAGAGTCCATTGCATATCAAACAAGAGATGTATTAGAAGCAATGCAAGAAGATTCAGGTATTGAACTGAAAACATTAAAAGTTGACGGTGGAGCTGTTGCAAATAACTTCTTAATGCAATTCCAGTCTGATATTTTAGGTGTTCCAGTAGACAGACCTGAAATCATCGAAACTACTGCATTAGGTGCTGCATATCTTGCAGGTTTAGCTGTAGGATTCTGGGAAAGCAAAGAAGAGATTTCTAAGAAATGGAATCTAGAAACACAATTTGCACCAACTATGGACGATGCAAAGAAAGAAAAATTATATGCAGGATGGAAGAAAGCAGTTGAAAGATCTCTTAAATGGGAAGAAGAAGAAGAGGAAGCTGAAACTGCAGAAAACTAATATCTTTTAAAAAATAATATAAAATCTCAATTTCCGCTTTACAAATGGTCAAAAAAATGGTTTAATTAATATAGAATCATTTTTAATAACCAAATAATAAATGGCGGAGATTAGGAGAGCCATACAGACAACCCTTCGGGAGAAGGGGTAGGGTTTGTATGGCTCTTTTTGCTATTTAAAAAGAAATTTAAGTAGTAAAAATATTATTTCAATAGTAAATATAACCCTTATATTAATTAGGGAAGAGGAGGAATTTAAAATGTATGATGTAGCAATTATAGGGGCTGGTGTTACAGGATGCTCAATTGCAAGGGAATTATCAAGGTATAATTTGAAAACGATTTTAATTGAAAAGGACAACGATGTTGCCAATGGTACAACAAAAGCAAATAGTGCTATTATCCATGCTGGTTATGACCCGGTACCAGGAACATTAAAAGCAAAACTAAATGTGGCAGGAAATGCTATGTTTGATAAAATTACAGAAGAATTAGATGTTCCATTTAAAAGAGTAGGTACACTAGTAGTTGCTTTCTGTGAAGAGGAAATGGAAGAAGTAAGAAGGTTATATGAACAGGGAGTAGATTACAATGTACCAGATATTCAAGTTCTAGATAAAGAAGCATTATTAGAAATGGAACCTAATTTAAGTGATGAGGTAGTTGGAGCTTTATATGCACCAAGTGGTGGTATTATTGGGCCATGGGAATTAGCCATTGCACTGGCAGAAAATGCTGTAGACAATGGAGTGGAATTAAAATTAAATGCTGAGGTAAAGGATATCAAAAAACTAGATGAAGGCTATGAAATCGTAACTGCATCTGGAAATGTTAAGACAAAATACGTTATAAATGCAGCTGGATTATACTCAGACAAAATACACAATATGGTAAGTACACCTACATTTGAAATCATACCTACTCGTGGAGAATATCATTTATTTGATAAAAGTGAAGGAGATAAAGTAAGTAGAGTTATATTCCAAGCACCTTCTAAAATTAGTAAGGGTGTTGTTGTGTTGCCAACAATTCATGGAAACCTATTAGTAGGTCCAAATGCAGAAGCTATAGAAGATAGACAAGGTATTGAAACAACTAGAGAAGCTTTAGATTTTGTTGCTAAACAAGGATCAAAATCAGTTAAAGAGTTAAACTTTGGTAATGTTATAACTTCATTCGCAGGTTTAAGATCCAAAACACCTGAAAATGATTTTATTATAGAAGAATCAGCAGATGCTAAGAACTTTATCAATGTGGCAGCTATTGATTCACCAGGTTTATCAGCAGCACCAGCAATTGCAGAATATACTGTTGAAATATTAAAAGAACTAATGGGAGAATTAGAAGAAAATAAAGATTTTAATCCTATTAGAAGACCTCATATTAACTTTATTGAATTATCAGATGAAGAAAAAGCTGAATTAATTAAAAAAGATCCTAGATATGGTAGAGTAATTTGTCGTTGTGAAAGCATTACAGAGGGCGAGATAGTAGATATTATCCATAGAAGCGTTGGAGCTACTACCGTTGACGGTATTAAGAGAAGAGCTAGAGCTGGTATGGGACGTTGTCAAGGTGGTTTCTGTGCACCAAGAGTAATGGAGATTATTGCCAGAGAATTAAATAAAGATATTACAGAGGTTGTAAAAGATAGAAATGGATCTTATATTTTAACTGGTCCTACTAAAGAAAATTAATTCAGATTCATGTAAAAATAGAGTATTTAAAAATCGGAGGGGAATATGATGCTAAATTATGATATTGTTGTTATTGGGGGAGGCCCTGCAGGATTGGCAGCAGCAATCGAAGCTCATAAAAATGGCGCTGAGAATATATTAGTTTTAGAAAGAGATAGAGAATTAGGTGGTATATTACAACAATGTATACACAATGGTTTTGGTCTACATGTATTTAAAGAAGAATTAACTGGACCAGAATATGCTGAAAGATTTATACAAGAATTAAAGGATATGAATATTGAATATAAACTAGATACAATGGTATTAGATATTAATGAAGATAAATTAATTACAGCTATAAATACAACTGATGGATTAATCCATATTCAAGCAAAAGCTATAGTACTAGCCATGGGATGTAGAGAGAGAACAAGAGGAGCTATCCATATACCAGGAACAAGACCTGCAGGTGTTATGACTGCTGGTACAGCACAACGTTTTGTAAATATGGAAGGATATATGGTAGGTAAAAAAGTAGTTATCCTAGGTTCTGGAGATATTGGACTAATAATGGCCCGCAGAATGACTTTAGAAGGTGCTAAAGTAGAGGCTGTTGTTGAATTGATGCCATATTCAGGAGGTTTAACTCGTAATATAGTACAATGTCTAGAAGACTTTAATATTCCACTATTATTAAGCCATACAATTATAAATATTGAAGGTAGAGATAGGGTAGAAGGTGTAACTATTGCAAAGGTTGACGAAAATAGAAAACCAATCCCTGGTACAGAAAAACATTTTGAATGTGATACAGTACTATTATCTGTAGGATTAATTCCTGAAAATGAATTATCCAAAAATGTTGGTATAAAAATTAACAGAATTACAGGTGGGCCAGATGTAAATGAGTCAATGGAAACATCTATTGAAGGGATATTTGCATGTGGGAATGTGGTACATGTACATGACCTGGTGGACTGGGTTACAGAAGAGAGTACTAGAGCAGGGAGAAATGCTGCTAGATATGTTTTAGGTCAGTTAAAATCAGAGGACAATATTGTAGAAATAAAACCAGGTAAGGGAATTAGATATATTGTACCTCAAACTGCTAGATTAAGTAATGTTGAAGACAAATTATTACTATATATGAGAGTAGATGACATCTATGAAAATATGAAAATGGTTATAAAAGTAGATGGAAAAGAATTAAGATCAATTAAGAAAAGACATGTTGCACCTGGTGAAATGGAAAGTGTAAATATCCTTAAAAAACAATTAGACGAATTTGAAGATATTAAAGAGATTACTGTTGAATTAGTTGAGGAGGAATAGGATATGAAATCTAGAGAAATGATATGTATTGTATGTCCCGTTGGTTGTCATTTAACTGTACATGAAGATACAACAGCTGAAAGTGGATATAGAGTAGAAGGTAATCAATGTCCAAGGGGAGCAGTTTATGGTGTGAAAGAAGTTACTAACCCAACTAGAGTAGTTACCTCTACAGTAAAAATTAAAAATGGTCTATTACCTAGATTACCTGTAAAAACTGATGGTGATATACCAAAAGAATTAATTGATGAATGTATGAAAGTAATTAACTCAGTAGAAGTGGAGGCACCTATTAAAGTAGGAGATGTTATTATAAGTAATGTCTTAGACACAGGAGTTGATATCATCGCTTCAAGAAGTATGTAATTGAAGGGAGAATAATATAAATATGGCAAAAATTACTGACATTAGTAATAAACGTGAATTCAACTCAATAGACTTAATAGGAAGCCAGTATAGTTATATCTTTGATTATTTAGATGAAGGTGTTTTGATTATAAATGATAGGGCTAGAGTAATTTATGCAAATCCAGCATATACAAAAATGTTTGATGTTAGTAATCTTGCTATGATAAAAAACAATATATTTAACAAAATAGATGATGAGGTAATTACAAAAGTACTCCGTCATAGAAAAAGTATTAAAGGCAAATTAGATCATTTTGTAGATGGGAGACAAATCACTGTTTCAGCAGCACCAATATACTCTGATGATAGATTTGAAGGAGTTATAGCCATTTATAGAAAAGGTCATATTAGTGAAATTGATATGAGAAGAAATATAGTTTTTAATTTAAGTGAGGATGAGGATGAAAATCTCATCCCTCCACTTAATTCTCATTTTCAAAAGATAATCACACAGGATTGGAAGATGAAGAAGGTTTTATCCATGGCTCAAAGAGCTTCTAAGGTATCATCCAGTGTATTAATTCGTGGTGATAGTGGAACAGGAAAAGAATTAGTTGCCAGAGCTATACATAATTCAAGTCCAAGAAGAAACAAGGCTTTTATAGCTGTAAACTGTGCCACAATTCCAGAAAACTTATTGGAATCAGAATTATTTGGACATGAACAAGGTTCATTTACAGGTGCTATAAAAAGAAAAATTGGGAAGTTTGAGGAAGCTGACGGAGGAACCATATTTTTAGATGAAATTGGTGATATGCCACTGGATATGCAGGTAAAACTTTTAAGAGTTTTACAAGAAGGAGAATTTCAAAGAGTTGGTGGTAATGATTTAATAAAATCAGATGTAAGGATACTTTCTGCCACCCATAGAAATTTAGAAAAGATGATTGAAGAAGGAAAATTTAGACAGGATTTATATTATAGGATAAATGTTATAAATGTAGAGCTACCTTCCTTAAAAGAGCGTAATAATGATATTGAACTACTATGTGATCATTTTATAGACAAAATAAATAAAAAACTTGACACAAATATAAAAGGTTTAGCAGAAGAAGTAATAGAGGTATTTTATGAGCATGATTGGCCAGGTAATGTACGGGAATTAGAAAATGTTATGGAGAGATTAATGGTTTTAGCAGAGGATGAAATCATACAATTAAAAGAAGTGCCATCTCATATTTCAAAGCTTTATAAATTTAGACGCAATTTTAATAAAGGTGATAATTTAATTAATACGGATCAAAATGGTGAAATATATAAATTAGAAGAATATGAGAGAGAGATTATAAGATTAGCACTTGAAAAGTTTGGCAGTTTTAATGCTGCAGGGAAGGCCCTGGGTATTACACATAAAACTGTAGCCACTAAAGCTAGAAAATACAATATTATTGATTAACAAAAAGGGTATCATATAAAAATGATACTCTTTTTGTTATAAATAATTATATTGAATCCAGGTCAATAAAAAAAGGCATATAAAATTAAAAAAATAGACATAATAAATGGTTAACACTTTGATGATACCTAAATATGGTATATAATATAATTATATATAAATAAGTAATATTAATATTTATTATAGAAAATTTTATGTGGATAAGGAGGTTGTAATGAAAGAAAAATATGAGTTAGATGACTTTATTGACTTGGATATACTACAAGAAATTCAAGATGCATTTAGTAGTGCAACAGGATTTGCTGCTATTATTGTAGATTATAAAGGTAGACCCATGATAAAGTATAGTAATTTTTCTAAGTTTTGTAATATATTAAGAGAAAAAGCTGATTGTAGGGAATTATGCGAAAAATGTGATTCTCTTGGCGGAATAGCAGCTCTTAGAAGTGGAAGACCCTTTATTTACAGATGCCATGCAGGATTAGTAGACTTTGCTGCCCCTATAATTTTGCAAGGAAGACATTTAGGTTCTATATTGGCAGGACAAATTTTAGTAAAAGAAGAAGATTTGATGTATTTGGAAAATATCATTAATGAAAAAACAGATATAACAATGGATCCAGAAATAATGCAGGCATATAAAGAGATACCAGTAATCCCATTTAAAAAAGTACAAGCTGGTGCAGAATTAATATATCAGATAGCAAATTATATTGCAGAAAAGAATTTTGTAAATATTGTTCATAGAGAATTACATCAAAAAAATCTTTCTCTTATGGAAGAAATGAGGACAAGAGTAGAACTGGAGAAGGCACTAAAAGAAGCAGAATTAAAAGCATTACAATCACAATTAAATCCACATTTTCTATTTAACGCATTAAATTCAATAGGTAGATTATTATTAATTGAAAATGCACCAAGGGCTCAGGAAATAGTATATTCATTGGCAGAGATGCTGAGATATACTCTTAGAAAAGCAAATGAAATCGTTACATTAGAAGATGAAATTTTTTATATAGAGAAATATTTAATTATACAAAAAGTTAGGTTTCAATCTAGTTTACAATATAAAATAGATATTGATGAAGAATATTATTATACAAGGGTACCTTTTATGATGTTGTTACCATTTGTTGAAAATGCACTAATGCATGGGATATCACCTAAAGAGGAAGGTGGTTGTGTAAAAATATCAGCAAAACGTGATGATGAAAATCTAATTATATATATAGAAGATAATGGTGTAGGTATTGAGGAAAAAAAATTAAAGAAAATTCAAAAGATGGATATTAAAGACTATAAGACAGAAGTATCTGGAACAGGTATAGGGGTAAACAATGTTCATCAGAGATTGCAATATTATTTTGGTGGAAATTCTGGTGTGGAAATCTTAAGTAAAAAAGATGAAGGCACTACTGTAAAAGTTACAATACCTCTTAAAGGTATTGAATCAGAGGTGAAAAAAGATGTATAAAATCTTATTGGTAGATGATGAAGCTTTGGAGAGGGAAGCCCTTAGGATAATTATTGAAAGAGGTTTTAGCAATGTGGAAGTTGTGGGAGAAGCTAGATTTGGTAGTGAAGCTATAATATTAGATGGGAAGTTAAATCCGGATATAATTTTAATGGATATTAAAATGCCTGGTATCAATGGAATTGAAGCAACTTATACTATAAAAAACAGAAATAGAGATAAATACATTATTATACTCACAGCCTATGATGAA
>JAAYNB010000110.1 GCA_012521085.1 Clostridiales bacterium
ATTGAAAATCCTCAGGATATAAGAGTCGGTGATCAAATTATTATAGAAAAGGTATATGATTTTAACTTTTAAATAAATAGATAAAAAACTGCAGTTAAAAAACTGTGGTTTTTTATTGCGAAAATAAAGATTTGCAGGGGAAGGGCTTTATGGTATATAATTATAAATTAGAAAGATTATTTTAAAAAATAAATGAAAGCTTTACTGTTGAGAAAAGATGAGGTGTGAATCTTTCGTGAATAGTATAAAATTAAAATCAAGAGCTAAGATAAATTTGGGTATAGATGTATTGAAAAAAAGATTAGATGGATATCATGAAGTGAAAATGGTCATGCAGGAAATTGATTTTTACGATAACATAGAATTAGTTGAGAGAAGGGATGGAGAAGAAATACAATTGTATTCTCATTGCCCCTATATTCCAAGGGATGATTCTAATATTGCTGTAAAGGCTGCTATTTTAATAAAAGAAAAATTTAATATACCCTGGGGACTGGATATTTATTTGGATAAAAACATTCCAGTTGGAGCAGGTTTAGCAGGAGGAAGTTCTAATGCAGCAGCAGTACTTCGAGGATTAAATCATATATGGGAGTTGAATCTTTCAAAAGAAGATTTAATGGAAATAGGCGTCCAGTTAGGTGCTGATGTACCTTTTTGTATTATGGGTGGTGCGGCCATTGCAGAGGGGATTGGCGAAAAACTAACAGCAATTCAAGGCTTGAAAAACACATGGATAGTACTTGTAAAACCATATATTTCAGTATCTACTGTAGATGTATATAGACAATTGGATTTGACTAAGATAAAAGAAAGACCTAATATAGATGGGATTGTTAAGGCTATTAAGGAAAATAATCTGTATACATTATGCAGTAATATGGAAAATGTACTTGAAACAGTTACAGTAATGAATTATCCTATTGTCAGTGATTTAAAAAAGAAAATGATGGGTTATCAGGCCATAGGTAGTATGATGACTGGTAGTGGACCTACAGTTTTTGGTATATTTAAAAATTATAAGCAAGCAAAGTCTGCCTATAACAATCTAAAAATTATTAATAGGCAAACCTATATGGTACAAATATACAGTAAGGGGAATTATCATGAATAATCTAGAAAAATTACAAATTGAAAATTATAGACCTTTAAGGGAAATTGTCTTCCAATATTTAAGGGAATCCATATTAGATGGAAAACTAGAGCCAGGAAAACGTTTAATGGAGATGCAGTTGGCAGAGGAATTAGGTGTCAGTAGAACACCTATACGTGAAGCTATTAGAAAGTTGGAATTGGAAGGCCTAGTAATTATGGAACCAAGAAAGGGCGCCTATGTTGCTGATATATCTGTTAAGGATATGATGGATGTTTTAGAGATTAGAGCAGCATTAGAAGGCTTAGCTGCATCTTTGGCAACTGAAAGAATGACTGATGAGGATATAGAGGATTTAAAGATATTAGCTGATGAGTTTAAACAGTTCCATATAGAGAGAAATATTCAAGGAATGATTGAAAAGGATATAGAATTTCATGATAAAATTTTTGTGACAACAAAAAATGAAAAACTCTATCAGATATCTCAAAGTTTAAGGGAACAAATCTACCGTTTTCGTGTTAGATATATTTCAGAATACGATCAATCTAAAAATTTGATAATGGAACATGATAAAATTTTAAAGGCCATTATTAACAGGGATAGAAAAATGGCTTATAATTATGGTTGGGAGCATATTGATAATTTAAGAAAACATGTAAAAAACTCCGTAAAAAGTAAAACAGAATAATTAAAAACTATTGAAAGAGCAGAGAAAATATTTTCTCTGCTCTTTTTTGTATAGAAAGGTTAAAATATGCAAAGATTATATTAATAAGTTTTAGAAAGGCAAGTGATAGAGAAAATGGATAAATTTATAGAGAGATTTTCAGAAGTTTATGATGGTTATATGTTGTTTTTAGTAATATTTATAGGATTGTTTTTATTATTAAGAGATGTGCCCATCTTGGAAAAAGTAGGGCTAAAAAGAGATATGAAGATTGCAAAAGTCCTGGGTTATGTATATATAATTGGAGGAAGTATATTATTTGTCATAGCAAGGATACTGTAGATTTTGGGGGTGTAGAATATGAAAATATGGAAAAAGCCTTTTAAAAAAAAGAGACAAAATACTAATAATTCAAATAATATGAAAGTTAGTAAGTCTCTATATGAAAATCTCAAAATTTTTAAGGAAGAGTATTTTAAGGATTGTACTGATATTGTCTATAGAGAATTTGAAATGGGAATAAGAGGAGAATATAAAGGGGTAATTATCTGTGTAGATGGTCTAACGGATAGTAAAGTAATTAATGAATTTATATTAAATAATTTGATGACCATATCTAGAATGGCAGAGCCAAATCCAGAAGAGGTTAAAAAGAGCTTAGATGAATTAGTGATGAAACAAAATGTGGCCATATCAGAAATGCAGGAGGTGGAATCTTTTGATGAAGCGGTTCTATCCATATTAATTGGTGAAACTGCGTTAATACTTG
>JAAYNB010000111.1 GCA_012521085.1 Clostridiales bacterium
CGTGCTTACGCAGAAAGAGCTGTAAAAAATGGTTTTGATGATAATAATCTTTATAATGATGAATTATTAAAATTAGATGATTTAGATTTAGAAAAGTTTAAAAATTTAAAGAGTATTGTAGGTTCATCTAAGGCAGCAACAAAAACTAATGAGATAGACGTAAATAGGCAAGGATTCACAGATGAGGAATATGAGGAAGTAGAGAGAATACAGAAAAAGCCCAAAAAAGAAAGAACACCAGAAGAAGAAGCTAAATTAAGGGAAGTCAATGAAAAAAGAAAACAAGCAAATAATGCTCGATCAATACTTAGAGCTATTTCCATCAGAATGCCTCTTTTAATATATGGTGCAGATATTGATATTAATGAAGATGTTACATTAGATAAATTTATTGAAATTGTGGACCATGCTTCATGGAATGAATTCATGCCACAAGGTATTACAAAAGAAGTATTTAAAGATTTTATTAAATATTATGATCCTGAAATATTTGTTGTAGCAGGTAGAAAAATTCGTGACATTGCAAGAGGAGCAGATGAGCTATCCCCTACAGAACGTGTAAAACAGATTGCAGAGTTGTTTTCAAGTTTTAAAAATCCAGATAAAGAAACTGTACTCACACCATGGAGAGTTGTAAATATGCATCTTGGTGATTGTTTAGGTGGATACAATTTTTATGATAAAGAGTATTATAAGGTACTGGAAGAGCCAAGGTATATTAATTATGGAGAAGTAACAAAAACTACTTTAGATAATAAAAATGTTAAAATACTTGAGATTAATTCTAAAACAGGACTTTATCCCCTATATGTTACCTATAGTATATTTAAAACTAGGTGTAGAGAATATTTAGAATCCGAACTAACAGCAGAAATTGAAGAAAAATTATGGGAAGAAACCATTAGAGAAAACATATTTATAATTTGTAATACTCCAATGGCAAAACATATTACGAAAAGAACCTTAGTAGGATATAAAGATATTCCGATAAATGCCACATATTTTGATAACCTTAACAATATGATGAAAAACAAATCCAAACAATTTATTAATAGGATAGATAGGCCTAATTATTGGAAAAAGAAAGGGGTAAACAAGATGAAATTCGATGCTGTAGTAGGAAACCCTCCATATCAAGAAATGGATGGTGGAGCCCAAGCCAGTGCTACTCCAATATATCACCATTTTGTAGAAACTGCTAAGAAACTAAATCCCACATTCATATCTTTCATAATGCCAACAAGATGGTATGTAGGGGGAAAAGGATTAGATTCTTTCCGTAAAGAGATGTTAGATGATATCCATTTAAAAGAATTATATGATCATTTGACCCCAGAAAATATTTTTCCTAATACTAATATTCGTGGAGGTGTTTGCTATTTCCTATGGGATAAAAATTATGATAATAGGAAGGATTTAACACGTGTTGTTACTTATGAGGACAATAAAATTATAGCTGATGTTCTTAGACCCATGAAGGTAGAGGGAATAGATATTTTTATTAGAGATTCAAAAGCGGTCAATATACTTAGAAAAGTATTTTCTAAAAATGACACTTCTGTAATGTCGGATCATATTTCTGTTCGTAAACCATTTGGTCTAGAAGGTAATTTTATAAAGACAATGGATTTTCATGAAACCAAAGAAGGACTCAAAAATCCAATTAAATGTTATGGTAGAGCAAAGACTATTGGATACATAGAAAGAGATTTAGTAAAAACAAGATCTGAATGGATAGATTTATGGAAAGTGTTTTTGCCATATGCTAATAATATAGGTACAGAATTAAATGATGATAATCAAAATACTTTTATTGGAGAACCACAATCAATTTGTACGGAAACATTTTTGGTTGCTGGTACAGACTTGGGACTAAACAAAACTTCCTCTAAAAATCTATCAAATTATTTAAGAACAAAATTTTCTAGATTTTTACTTAGTTTAGCAAAAAACAGTCAACATGCCACATCTAAAACTTATCGTTTTGTGCCATTACAAGACTTCACTAATAAATCTGATATTCATTGGAGTAAAAGTATTAGTGATATAGATAAACAACTTTATACAAAATATGGATTGAGTCAAGA
>JAAYNB010000112.1 GCA_012521085.1 Clostridiales bacterium
AAACTACATATTCCATTTGATAGTTCCTTAGGAAGCATTGGTATAACCCTATCTACTAAATATACACTAGTAGCTCTTTTTAAGGCTTCTTTATCTAGTTCAGTACCTTCTCTTACATAATGTGCTACATCTGCAATATGTACACCTAGTTTATAGTTTCCACTGCTGGTTCTTTCCAATGATATGGCATCATCTAAATCCTTGGCATCTGCCCCATCTATGGTTATCATTGTCAAATTTCTTAAATCTACTCTTTGGCTAATTTCTTCCTGTGAAACTACTTCAGGAATATCTTTAATTTCATTTCTTACTTTTCTAGGAAACTCTGGATGTAACTTGAATTTTCTCATAATACTTAATATATCTGTGCCTGGATCATTTTCATTACCCAATATTTCAATGACTTTTCCCTCAGGGTTTCTACGTCTTTCAGGCCATTTTTCAATCTGAATTACTACTTTATCCCCATCTTTGGCACCATTTCTATCGGCTTTTGGAATAAATATATCCACATTTATTTTTTTATCATCTGGTATTACAAATCCAAAACTCTTATTATCTTCATAGACACCTACTACTTCTACATTGGCCCTTTCTATAATTCTAATAAGTTCTCCTTCTGCACGTCTACTACTTGTATCTACTTCATTTATTCTAGCTATTACCTTGTCCTGATTCATAGCTCCATTTATAGAGTTAGCAGGTATGAATACATCTTCTACACCTATTGTATCAGAAACTACAAAACCATAACCCCTGGGATGACCTTGAAGTCTTCCTACTATTAGCCCCATTCTCTCAGGAACACCATATCTTTTCTTTCTGGTCTTTATTATTAAACCATCTCCCACCATCTCATCTAATAATTTTGTAAACATGGGCATTTGTGATTTGTCTATATCAAATATTTGAGCTAATTCTTCTTTTAACATTGGTTTATAAGCGGATGTCCTCATAAATCCAATGATTTTATCTTTAATTGTCAATAATCCTACCTCCTTTACTTATATATATTATTTTTTCAATTATTAATATAACTAAAATATCTATTTTATACCTATGGTATATATTATTATCAATTTCTCTATCAAATATAAAACTTTTATTTTATAATAATTAAATAATTATAGACAAATATATTAATTATTTGATTCAAAATATATATTAATGGTATACCCATATAAAATTTCTTTTTACTTTGTTTATGATGAAAGAAAACCATTCCTATTAATATACCTACACTAGCTCCCAGAATAGCCATTATCATGAAATTTGTTTCCCTAATACGTAATTTTTCTTTTTTAGCTTTTATTTTATCTATTCCCATTAATGAAAAACCTAGAAAATTTATACACATTAAATAAAAAGTATAGGCTGTTAACATAGTAGAGTAATTAGCATAGAATTTGGTCGCTATATTCATCGTTTTTTCTTCCCCTTTTTTATAATTTATTATAAAAGCATTATACCCTAAAAACAAAACCCTTAATCTTAATGATTAAGGGTTCTATATACTATTGAAACAAACTTAATAATAAACCACCTGTTTTGATAAATAATGGTGCAAATACAACTGATACAATTGTCATTAATTTTATTAAAATATTTATAGATGGTCCTGATGTATCTTTAAATGGGTCACCTACTGTATCACCAACAACTGCAGCTTTATGAGCTTCACTTCCCTTACCACCATGGTGACCGTCTTCAATATATTTTTTTGCATTATCCCATGCACCACCTGCATTAGACATGAAAATTGCCATTAAAACACCTGTTACTAATGATCCACCTAATAATCCACCAACTGCTTCTGTACCTAATAATACACCTACTACAACTGGTACTAATACAGCTAATAATCCAGGTACAATCATTTCTTTTAAGGCAGCAGCTGTACTAATATCTACACATTTTGCATAGTCAGGTTTAGCTTTACCTTCCATAATTCCTGGTATATCTCGAAATTGTCTTCTTACTTCTTCAATCATTTCAAAAGCAGCTTTTCCAACAGCTTCCATGGTTAGTGCTGAGAATAAGAATGGTAACATACCACCAATTAACATTCCCACTATAACACTTGGATTTGTTAGACTAATATTCTCTAATCCAACTGCAGCAGTATAGGTTGCAAATAATGCTAATGCTGTCAATGCAGCAGAACCAATAGCAAAACCTTTACCTATTGCAGCTGTTGTGTTACCTACTGAGTCTAATTTATCTGTTATATCTCTTACTTCGGATGGTAAACCACACATTTCAGCAATACCACCAGCATTGTCAGCTATTGGACCATAAGCATCTACAGCAATTGTCATACCTGCAGTAGCTAACATTCCAACTGCAGATAAAGCTATTCCATATAGTCCAGCTACTCCATAGGAAATAAGTATACCTACAGAAATTAAAAGCATTGGCCATACTGTTGAAGACATTCCTACAGCAAGTCCACTAATAATTGTAGTTGCTGGTCCTGTTTCAGATTGCTCAGCTATTTTTTTAACTGGTCTATAATCTTCAGATGTATATACTTCTGTCACTTGTCCAATTATTAAACCTACAACTAAACCTGCTGCTATTGCTAAAAATCCTCTAATATCACCTAATATACTTTTACTTAAAAAATATCCTGCTATTATAGTAACGGCACCACTTACATATGTACCCATTTTTAATGATTGACCAGGATCTTTATCTTCATCACCTTTTACAAAAAATGTTCCTATAATAGATGCAATTATTCCTACTGCTGATAATAATAATGGAAATAAGGCACCATTTATGCCATAGGCTTCACCATGAATATTTGTTGCTATTAATCCAAGGGCAATAGCTGAAATAATTGATCCAACATAAGATTCAAATAGGTCAGCACCCATTCCTGCAACGTCTCCAACATTGTCACCCACATTATCTGCAATAACTGCGGGATTTCTTGGGTCATCTTCTGGTATTCCTGCTTCTACTTTACCAACCAAGTCTGCACCTACGTCAGCAGCTTTAGTATAAATACCTCCACCAACTCTAGCAAATAGTGCAATGGATGATGCACCTAGGGAAAATCCTGTAATAATATCTGATGCTTCTAAAGGATCTCTCAGGCCAGATAAAATAATAAATAGTCCACCAACACCTAAAATACCTAATCCCACTACTGACATTCCCATTACAGCTCCACCAGAAAATGCAACACTTAGTGCTTTATTCATTCCACCTTCTTTAGCGCCATTTGCTGTTCTTACATTGGCTTGTGTAGCAACTTTCATACCAAAATATCCAGTTAATGCTGAAAATAAAGCTCCTACTACAAATGATAATGCTGTTAATACATCAATTCCTATAGCTAAAATAACAGCTAATACTATAACAAATATAATAAGATATTTATATTCTCTCGTTAAAAATGTCATAGCTCCTTCATGTATATAGGAAGAGATTTCTCGCATTCTATCTGTACCAACATCAATTTTGTTAATACTCATAGCAAGAAAACCAGCAAAAATTAATGCAACTAGTCCAACTAATGGTACTAGAATAAATGAGTTCATTTTGTTACTTCCTCCTTTTTATTCACTTTTAATATCATTTTTATTGTATTGCTACTAATAAAATAGCAGCTATTATAAATAGTATTGCACCAGCAGTAGTTACTTTATTTAATATTCCTTCATAACCTCTACCTTGTTTTTTCCATAATTGATTACCTGCTCCACCAATACTTCCAGAAAGACCTGAACTACTTCCAGACTGTAATAATATACTTCCTATAAGTATAACACTAGCAATAAGTTGAATAATCATCAGTGTTGTTCTCACTACATCCCCTCCTCACTCTTGTAATTACCATGAATATTGTAACATAGCAGGTATCTAAAATCAACAAGATTATTTCTGATTTAAATCTATTTAAAGATTATAAAATTAATCCTATTTGCTTTTATCTATATTACCGTTAAAGTAAAAGGAATAAGGGTAAAAAAGACCCTTATTCCATTATTAACTTATATTTTATATCTATACTATTTTTCTTTTCTTATTTTAAGTTAAAAAATACATCATTACCTTGGTATACTGCAAGGTCACCTAACATATCTTCTATTCTAAGAAGTTGATTGTATTTAGCAACACGGTCTGTTCTAGCAGGTGCACCTGTTTTAATTTGACCAGCATTTACAGCTACTGCAACATCTGCAATAGTTGAATCTTCTGTTTCACCAGAACGATGTGAAATTACTGAGGTATATCCTGCTCTTTTTGCCATTTCAATAGCATCTAATGTTTCTGTAATAGTACCGATTTGATTTAGTTTAATTAAAATAGAATTTGCTGTTTTAAGTTCAATACCTTTTTTAAGTCTTTCTGTATTAGTTACAAATAGGTCATCTCCAACAATTTGGATTTTGTTACCTAATCTATCAGTCATTAACTTCCAACCATCCCAGTCATCTTCTGCTAGACCGTCTTCAATAGAGATAATTGGATATTTTTCTATTAATTCTTCATAAAAGTCTACCATTTCTTCAACAGTCTTTTTAACACCTTCACCTGCAAGATTGTAAACTTTTTCTTCTTCATCATAGATTTCAGTTGCAGCTACGTCTAATGCTAATTTAATATCATCTCCTGGTTTGTATCCAGCAGTTTCTATAGCTTCAATTATAACTTGTAGTGCTTCTTCATTTGATGCTAGATTTGGTGCAAAACCACCTTCATCACCAACACCAGTAGCTAAACCTTTTTCTTGTAGAACTGCCTTTAGATTGTGATAAATTTCTACGCACATTCTCATACCTTCTCTATAGGTTTTAGCTCCCACTGGCATAATCATAAATTCTTGAATATCCACATTGTTATCAGCATGAGCTCCACCATTTAAGATATTCATCATTGGTACTGGTAATTCTTTAGCATTTACTCCACCTAAATATTGATATAGTGGTAATCCTAAAGTTTCAGCTGCTGCCCTTGCAACTGCAATTGAAACACCTAGTATAGCATTTGCACCTAATTTCCCTTTATTTGGTGTTCCATCAAGTTCAATCATAACTTGGTCAATACCTATTTGGTCAAGTGCATCCATTCCTACTATTTCTGGTGCAATAATTTCATTTACATTTTCTACTGCTTTTAGGACACCTTTTCCTAAAAATCTGTTTTTATCTCCATCTCTTAATTCTACAGCTTCAAAAGCACCTGTAGAGGCACCGGATGGTACAATGGCATTGGCCATTACACCACTTTCTAAATACACTTCTACTTCAACTGTAGGATTTCCCCTTGAATCTAATACTTCTCTTGCATAAACATCAGTAATTATTGTCATTTTCTTCTCTCCTTCTAATTTAAGGTTTATTTTAAAATAAGATTATTTCCTGTCATTTCTGTTGGTTGTTCTAAATCCATCATATATAATAGGGTAGGAGCTATGTCACATAATTTTCCATCATCCCTTAGTTTAACATCTCCCTGACCTACAACTATTAATGGTACTGGATTTGTTGTATGGGCAGTAACAGGTCCACCAGTTTTTTCATCTATTAACTCTTCTGAATTACCGTGGTCAGATGTTACTATGGCTTTTCCACCCTTTTCTAGTATTTTGTCTATTATCTTACCTAGACAAGTGTCTACAGTTTCTAGAGCTTTAACAACTGCATCCATTATACCTGTATGTCCCACCATATCTGGATTAGCAAAATTTAGTACAACTAAATCATATTTGTCTTCATCTAATGCTTTTATAAATTCATCGGTGACAGTATATGCACTCATCTCAGGTTGGAGATCATATGTCGCCACCTGTGGTGATGCAATAAGTTTTCTATCTTCTCCTGAATTAGGTGTTTCAACACCACCGTTGAAGAAGTAAGTTACATGGGCATATTTTTCTGTTTCTGCAATTCTAAATTGTTTTAATCCTTGATTACTTACATATTCTCCAAGTGTATTACCAAGGGTTTGTGGTTCATATGCTATATGTACATTTTCTATATCTTTGTCATATAATGTCATGGTTACATAATGTAATGGGAAATATCCTTTTCCTCTTTCAAAACCATCAAAATTTTCATCCATAAATGCTCTCGTCAGTTGTCTAGCTCTATCAGGTCTAAAGTTAAAGAATATAATCCCATCTTCTGGATCAACTGTGCCCTTGTTCTCTGCCCCAGTATTTATAACAGTGGGTACCATAAACTCATCATTTTCACCTATGGCATAGGAATCTTCTACCGCTTGTACTGGATCTTTTGCAATCTTACCTTCTCCTAATACAAGTGCATCATAGGCAAGTTTTGTTCTTTCCCATCTTGTGTCTCTGTCCATGGCATAATATCTACCTGATATGGTGGCAATTTTACCTATACCTAATTCTTTAGTTTTTTCTACTAAATCACTAATATAATCTCTTGCACTTTGAGGTGGTGTATCCCTACCGTCTAAGAAACAATGGATATATACTTCTTCTAGTCCTTGTTGTTTTGCCAGTTCTAATAAACTATATAGATGCTCTATATGACTATGAACTCCACCATCAGATACTAGGCCCATTAGATGTAACTTTTTATTATTATCTTTTACATGTTGAATTGCATCTAAAAATACTTGATTTTCATAAAAATCTCCATCTTCTATTGCTTTAGATATTCTAGTTAGTTCTTGATATACAATTCTACCTGCACCTATATTTAAATGGCCTACTTCTGAATTACCCATTTGTCCTTCAGGTAAACCTACTGCCAAACCACTTGCATTTATTTCTGTATATGGATATTCATTTTTTAATTTATTAAAAACTGATAAGTTTGCTGCTGCTACTGCATTTCCAACTTTGCTTTCTCTAATTCCAAACCCATCTAAAATAATCAATACTACGGGGCTTTTCATGCTTATCTTCCTCTCTAAAATCAAAATCCATTAGGTATTAGAAGTTTATAATACCTAGGAAACTTTCTGCCTTTAAGCTATCTCCACCTACCAGTGCACCGTCAATATCAGATTGATTCATAATTTCTGTTGCATTATTAGCTTTTACACTTCCACCATATTGAATTGGCACTATTTCTGAAATTTCTTCTCCATATTTTTCTTTTAATACATTTCTAATATATGCAATTACTTCATTAGCTTGTTCTGGTGTGGCAGTTTTACCTGTACCAATAGCCCAGATTGGCTCATAAGCAATTACTATATTTTTCATATCACTAGCTTCTACATCTTCAAGTGCTTTAAGAACTTGTTCTTTTACTACATCAAATGTTTTATCTGTTTCACGTTCTTCAAGACTTTCACCAACACATAAGATTGGAATTAAAGCTTTTTCTAAAGCTTTTTTAACTTTTTTATTTACAGTTTCGTCTGTCTCGTTAAAGTATTGTCTTCTCTCAGAATGTCCAATAATAACATATTCTACTCCCTGCTCTTTTAACATATCTGCAGATATTTCTCCAGTATATGCACCTGAATCTTCCCAATGCATATTTTGTGCACCTAATTTTATATTAGTTCCTTCAACAGCTTTTTTTACTGTAGCTAAAACTGTATATGGACAACAAATTACAACTTTAACATCTGTATCTCCCATACCTTCTTTTAATACATTAACTAGCTCTATAGCTTCTGCAGTCGTTTTATTCATTTTCCAGTTTCCAGCTATAATTGGTATTCTCATAAATTTTACCTCCTATTTATTTTCCAAAGCATCAATACCTGGTAATACCTTACCTTCTAAGAATTCTAATGATGCTCCACCACCTGTAGATATATGGCTCATTTTATCAGCAAAACCTAATTGTTCTACTGCTGCTGCACTGTCTCCACCACCGATTATTGTAGTACCTTCATTTTGGGATAATGCTCTGGCAACTTCTTTTGTTCCCACTGCAAATGCTGGCATTTCAAAAACACCCATTGGTCCGTTCCATATTACTGTTTCAGCTGACTCTATTTTACTAGCAAATAATTCTATGGTTTTTGGTCCTATATCTAAACCCATTGTGTCAGACGGTATATTGTCTATATCAACTGTGGTATGTTCTGCATCTTCTTTAAATTCTTTGGCTGCTACCACATCTACTGGTAAAAGTAATTCTACATTTTTCTCTTTTGCTTTTTCAAGTAAATCTAAAGCTAATTGGATTTTATCTTCTTCTAATAATGAATTCCCAATTTCATATCCCTGTGCCTTTAAGAAGGTATATGCCATTCCTCCACCAATTAAGAGAGTATCTACTTTATCTATTAAGTTTTCTATAACTCCTATTTTATCTGAAACCTTAGCACCACCTAAAATAGCTACTAAAGGTCTAGCAGGATTTTCTAATGCTCCACCTATGAAATTCACTTCTTTTTCTATTAAGAATCCCATGGCAGATGGTAAAAATTCTGCAACTCCAGTTGTTGAGCTATGTGCTCTGTGAGACGTGCCAAAAGCATCATTTACATATATATCTGCTAATGATGCTAATTCTTTTGAAAATCCTGATTCATTTTTTTCTTCTTCTTTTCTATATCTAACATTTTGTAGTAATAGTATTTCACCTGGATTTAAATCTTTTGCCAGATTTTTAGTTTTTTCACTTACTACATTATCATCATCAGCAAAGATTATATCTTTATTAAGTAATTCTCCTAATCTTTTAGCAACCGGTGCTAAAGTAAATTCAGGTTTAGGTTCACCTTTGGGTCTTCCCAGGTGAGACATAAGTATAATAGCTGCCCCATTGTCTAATAAATATTCTAGTGTGGGTAATACTGATCTAATTCTAATATCATCTGTAATATTTCCTTCTGCATCCATAGGAACATTGAAATCGCATCTTACTAGCACTTTTTTGCCATTTACATATATATCTTTTACAGTTTTTTTATTTAGTAATGACATAAACCAACCTCCCCTTAAAAAGATTCCAATAAAAATTACATCTCACAGTAAATCCATGGATAATATTGTTGTAGAATATGGATACCCATATTCTACAACAATAATAATAAATATTATAATCCTTTTTCTACAATATAATTTACTAAATCTACAGTTCTTACAGAATAACCCCACTCATTGTCATACCATGAAACAATTTTTACAAGATTATCTTCCATAACCATTGTTGATAAGCCATCAACTATGGATGAATTTGAATTTTGTAGATAATCAATAGATACTAATGGTTCTTCTGAGAATCCTAGTATTCCTTTTAATGGGCCTTCTGATGCTGCTTTTAATACACCATTAATTTCTTCTACAGTTGCTGGTTTTTCTAATTCTACTACTAAGTCAACTACAGATACTGTAGGTGTAGGAACACGCATTGCCATACCACTTAATTTACCTTTTAATTGTGGTAATACTAATGCTACTGCTTCAGCGGCTCCTGTTGTTGTAGGAATAATGGATTGTGCTGCTGCTCTTGCACGTCTTAAGTCTTTATGTGGTGCATCTAATACATTTTGGTCATTTGTATATGCATGAATTGTAGTCATTAAACCTCTTTTAATGCCAAAGTTTTCATCAATTACTTTAGCAAAAGGAGCTAAACAGTTAGTTGTACAAGATGCATTTGAAATAACATTGTGTTTTTCAGCATCATATTTATCTTCATTTACACCCATAACAATAGTTATGTCTTCTTTTTTAGCAGGTGCAGTAATAACTACTTTTTTAGCACCAGCTGTTATATGTTTGCTAGCTTTTTCTTTGTCTCTGAAGATACCTGTAGCTTCAATAACTACGTCAATTCCTAGGTCTTTCCATGGTAGATTTTCTGGATCTCTTTCTGCAAAGATTTTAATTTCTTTGCCATTTACTATTATAGAATCTTCTGTTGCTTCTAATGTTCCTTCAAATTTGCCATATAATGAGTCATATCTTAATAAATGTGCTAATGTTTTTGGGTCTGTTAAATCATTGATTGCTACGATTTCCCAGTTTTTGTTTTTTTCCATTGCTGCTTTAAATACATTTCTACCTATTCTTCCAAAACCATTAATTGCTACCTTTACACTCATACTTATAACCTCCTGAATTTTTATTTTATTTATAATGCAGAAATTGCATTTATTAACTATAATTGAGTTTAAATTATATATTAATTAAAAATTAAATTTTTATTCTCTTATTACTTATTAATTATTTAATATTTCCAATGCAGCAACTTCATCTGTTACTAGTATCATGGATTTTTTTAATTTGGCAATTGTGGCGATTGCTTCGGCTTTTTTTGCACCACCGGCTACAGCTATGGCAACATCCACCTTTGTAAATTCTTTAAAACTTATTCCTACTGTCTTCATTTCATATACAATTTCTCCGTCTTTATTAAAATAATATCCAAAGGCTTCTGCTACAGCTCCTCTTTCATTTAATTTTTTTATTGTATCCGTACCTAATTCTCTGCGTTTAGACATTTCATCTGCTCTGCCAATGCCAAATATTAATATATCTACTGCTTTAATAATATCAGTCACTTTTTTGATTTCAGGATCTTTTAAAATACTTTCCAGGGCTTGTTCTCCCAAAGTATCAGAAGCATGCAATAACTCATATTGACAACCTAAACCTTTGGCCATGGTAGCTGCTATGGTATTGGATTGTCTTTCCACTCTTCCTCCAATACCACCTCTGGCTGGTACCACAATTACATTTTTCTTCTTAGTAGGTCGAGTTATTCCTTTAGACACTGCTTCCATTGTTGTACCACCAGTAACACCTATGATAGTATTATCCTGGATATATTCATGGGTTATATTAGCTGCAATTTTTCCCATATCTGATAATATATATTGATTCTCTATACTACCTGGGACTATTTTCACCTTAGTTATGCCCAATTTTTTTTCTAATCTTTCTTCCATATTGTCTATATCATGAAGTATGTAAATAAATTCCTGCAAACTTTCAACAACATGTTTTCCCTCATTTGTTAAACTCATTCCTACTTTTGATACTTCAACTAAATTTTGATTTTTAAGTACTTCAACTTCTCCCCTGATAATTCTCTCACCTATAGACAATTTATTTGACAAACCTCTTCTGCCTATGGGCTGCATAACATATATGTTTTTCAAAATATTATAACGTCTTTCTAATATATCTTGTATTTCAGGTACAATTTTTTTTTGTAATTGAATTATCTCTTTTATTTCTGTAGTTTCTTTCATAAAATATCTCTCCTTGGGGCGAATTTCGTCCCTGTTAAACATATTATGTCCCTGTTGTTGCAAAAAAATAACTGAATTTCTAATTAAATTATATAATATAATTTAATAATAATCAACACATTTTTTGTGTATGCACATTTATATTGCAAAGATATAAATAAGTATAGGATTTGTTCTATACTTATTTATATCTTTTACGCTTAGATGATGATAAAATATTTAAATCATCTCTATACTTTGCCACAGTTCTTCTAGAAATCTTAATTCCTCTTTTTAAAAGTTCTTGACATATTTTATTATCACTTAAAGGTCTATATACATCTTCTTTACTTATTATTTCTTTTATATGTCTTTTTATACTTTCAGCTGCAATTTCTTCTCCATTTATACCTTCTATACCACTGGAAAAGAAATACTTTAGTTCAAATGTTCCCATGGGCGTTTGAACATACTTACCATTGGTAGCTCTACTAACTGTTGATTCATGTACATCTATCTCATCAGCTACTTCCTTTAATGTCATTGGCTTTAAATGTTTTCTACCATATTCAAAAAAATCTCTTTGTTTTTTTGAAATTACATCTACAACCTTATATATGGTCTGTCTTCTCTGTTCAATATTTTTTATTAACCACATTGCTGAATTGAATTTGTCTTTTAAAAATTTAGATGTTTCACTATCTTCATCATTATTTATCAAATATTTATAATCATCTCTTATAATTAATCTAGGTATATTACTATCATTTAAAAAGACCACATACTCTTTACCTATTTTTTGTATTGTAGCATCTATCATTACATAATTATTATTGGAAGGGGCAAATCTCCTACCAGGTTTTGGTTCTAAAGTTTTGATAAAATCACTGATTTCTTGTACTTTTTTTGTAGTAATTCCCATCTTCTTTGCAATAATTTGAAAATTATTTTCGGCTAATTCCATTAAATATTTTTCTATTATAGTTCCTATAATATTATCTTTAATTCCTAAATGATCTAATTGTATTAATAGACATTCCCTTAAATCTCTTGCACATACACCTGGGGGATCGAAGGTTTGTATGATTTTTATTATATCTTTTATATAATCAGATTCTTTTGATAATTCATGGGCAATTTCTTCCTCAGACATTGTAAGGTATCCATTATCATTTATATTATATATAATATATTCTGCAATTTCTTTCTCTTCTTTATCTATAAAGGTTATATATGCTTGTAATAAAAGTTGTTCTTGTAGGGTAGTTTCACTTGAGACAAAATTTTCATAATTAAAATCATTATCTTTATTATATACAGCTTTGAAATCTGAATAGTTATCAAGATTATCAATATATTCTTTCCAATCAATTGTTTCGCTAAAATTTTCACTATCTTCTTTTTTGCTCTCATTTATTTCTTTATCACTATTAATATTACTTATTTCTAATATGGGATTGGATTCTATTTTTTCTTGAATGTATTGTTCCAATTCAATACTGGATAATTGTAATATTTTAATTGCCTGTTGTAATTCCGGTGTCATAATAAGCTTTTGACTTTGCTCTAACTGTAAGTTATAATCCAATCTCATGGTGCGCCACCCTTTCACATATATAATCCTACATACTTAATTGTATCATAAACCATGTCCAAATGAAAAGAAGTTCAAATGTAATTTGCATTCTCAGAATTTTCAAATTTAAAAGACCTGTAATTAATAAAATATTAATTACAGGTCTTTTAAGAAATTATTATATATGTTTTTTAATCATTTCCTCAATAGCTGATTTACTTACAGTTGGTGTTATAACCTCATCTAATTTTTCTCCATCTTTATAAAGAGCAACTGTAGGTAATCCTAATACACCTTGTTTTATAGCTAATCTACGTCCATGTAATACATTAAATGTTGTAAATTTCACCTGATTCTTATATTTCTTCGATAATTCTTCAATATCCGGCATAAGGGCTTTGCAAGGCTCACAACCATCACTCCAAAAATCAACTAGCACAAGTCCCTCTGCCTCTAATACTTCTGAATCAAAATTATCTTGTCCAACAGCTACCATAAATCTTCCTCCTATGTCTTATGTTTTAGTTAAATTTTTCTTGTATATATGCTTCAGCTTGAACAGCGGCAATGGCTCCATCACCCACTGCTGTAACTACTTGTCTTAAGGATTTTTTTCTACAATCTCCTGCAGCAAATACACCTGGTATGTTTGTCTTCATATTTTCATCAGTAATTATATATCCCATTTCATCTAAATCTATTATATCAGCAAATAATTGCGTATGTGGTAAAAATCCTATAAATACAAAAATTCCAAAGGTACCTTCATTAGGATTTGCTTTATATTCATTTAATTCATTGGTCTTTACATTTTTTAGTAAAATACTATTTACAATACCATCACCTTTTATCTCTTCTACAATAGTATCCCACATAAATTCTATTTTAGGATTTTTCATAGCTCTATCCTGTATAGATTTTGCTGCTCTTAATTCATCTCTTCTATGTACAATAGTTACTTTTCTAGCGAATTTTGTTAAATGAATAGCTTCTTGTACTGCTGCATCTCCACCACCAATTACAAAAACTTCAAGTCCTGTAAAGAAATCAGCATCACATGTGGCACAATAAGAAACGCCTTTTCCTACAAAATCTTTTTCTCCTGGTACATTCAGTGGCCTTGGTGTTGCACCAGAGGCAATAATAACAGTTCGTGATTTATATACCTGATTTTCACCAGTAATTTTTTTAATATCTCCATCTAATTCTACCTTTGTCACTTGGTCTATTTTAAATTCTACACCAAATTCTTTACATTGTTCCATCATTCTATTTGCCAATGTGGATCCAGTTGCATTTTCTATTGATCCAGGATAGTTGGCTATTTCATTTGTAATAGCCATTTGTCCTCCAGCACTTTCTTTTTCTAATACTAAAGTGGACATTTTAGATCTTGCAGCATATAATCCTGCAGATAATCCTGCAGGACCTCCACCAATTATAATTACGTCGTATATATTTTCCATTATCCTACTCACTCCTATGTTATTATTCAAATTCTATATAATCTATATAATATAATAATTATCCATTAATTTATAATTTAATCAAAGTCGACTTAATGCTTATTGTAAAAAATGGCAAGGGTTCCAGGTCCAGCATGTGTACCTATTGTGCAACCAATATCTGTTACAATTATTTCTTTTGGATTTAGATTTTCTATTATGGCATTTTTTAATTCCATGGCTTTATCTAAATCATTAGCATGGGCTACAGCTATTGTTTTTTGAGAAAAATCCCCACCTCTATTTTTTGCAATTTCTACCACTTTTGTAATTACTTTTTTACTACCCCTTATCTTATCTAATACTTCCACTAATCCATCTTTTACTGTAAGTATTGGCTTAACATTTAATACAGTTGCAATGGCAGCTTTCATAGGATTAAGTCTGCCACCTTTTTTTAAATATTCTATAGTATCAACTGTAAATATATGATCAATATTAAATTTCATACTTTCCAATGTGTCAATAATTTTATCTTTTGATCTGCCTTCTGCTGCTAATTTTGCAGCTTCATATACAAAAAATCCTGCACCAAAGGATAGAGCCATAGTATCAAAGACATGAATTTTATCACTATTTATTTCATTTTTTGCTATTAAAGCACTTTGATATGTGCCACTGGCTTTTGATGAGCCATTTATACATATAATTTCTTTCCCCTGATCCAATATTTCTTCAAAAACTTTTATAAATCTATTGGGCGAAACTTGGGATGTCTTTGGTAGTTCATCTGATTTACTTAATTTTTCATAAAATTCTTCATAGGTCAAATCAACACCATCAATATATTCTTCATTGCCAAAATGTATACTCAATGGTACTAGGATTATATTGTATTTATCAACTAAATATTTGGGCATATCCGCCATAGTATCTGTAACTATTTGGATACTACTCATATTCTATACCTCCTTATAATATTAATCATATTTTACAGTTTTACATTGTTTATATATAAATACTATTTCATTCCCGGATAATCCCATTGTCTTAGCACTTCATAAACTCCAATAGCTACAGAATTAGATAAATTAAGGGATCTAGCTTTTTCTATATTTAGCATTGGAATTCTAATACATTTATCCTTGTTTTTTTCCAGTATATTTACAGGGATACCCGCTGTTTCTTTACCGAACATAATAAAAATATCTTCCTTAGGATAAATCACATCACTGTGATTTAATTTTGCTTTAGTAGTAGCATAATAAATATTAATATTGGGATTTTTTTCTACAAATTCTTCATAACTCTCATAATATTTTAAATCCAATAGTCCCCAATAATCTAAACCTGCTCTTTTAACATTTTTTTCATCAAGAGAAAAGGGAATGGGCCCTATTATATGTAGTACAGAATTGGTTATAACACAAGTTCTTGCAATATTTCCAGTATTTTGTGGAATTTGTGGTTCTAATAATACAATATTTATTTTCACTAATTTTTCCTCCCATATTATAAAAACCAAATATAATACATTATAATTATAGCATAAAATGTATTTTTTTAATCACCATATATATAAGTATTAAAATAAGGATTCACATATGAATAAGAAATTTATATAAAATTATAAAAATCTGATAGATAAATCTATCAGATTTTTAATAATCAATTATTTAATATTATCTAAAATCTATGAAAAATTTTTTACCCTACCATTCATAGACCATATAATTAGACCTATTGTAAAACCAATTATTGATGGAACAATCCATCCAAAACCATATTCAAAACCTGGTAAATATGCATTTGCAAATTCAATCATTTTTCTAATTATCGTAAATTTATGCATGGGTTTAGGTAATGCTTTAACCAAATCAAATACTGCTGCAACAATTGTAAAACCTGTAGTCCATCTATAAACATCTCTTTGTTTATTGATAAATGGTGCTAACAAAGATAATGCAATTAATGTAATAGCCAATGGATATAAAAACATTAGCACTGGTATAGATAATTGTATAATATTACTTAAGCCAAAATTAGCAATTACAAAGGAAAAACCTGTGAATACAACAGCATAATTTTTATATGAAATGGAATTTGGAAACATATCACTAAACATTTCTGAACAAGCTGTTATCAATCCAATGGCTGTTTTAAGGCAAGCAACTCCTACAATTCCAGCCAATAATATTTGACCTACAAATCCAAAGTAGTGATTACTTACCATAGATAAAATAAGTCCTCCATTGTCACCATAGCCTACACTATTTAAACTTGTAGTACCCATATATGCAAGGGAAACATAGATAATAGTCATTCCAAAAATGCTTACAAGGCCTGACTTAGTTGTTTCTATGGCAATGGCAGAAGGTTTATTAACACCTAGTTTTTTAATATTAGAAATAATTATAATTGCAAAAGCTAATGATGCCAAAGCATCCATAGTATTATATCCATCTAGTATACCTGTAAATAATGCTTTGTCAATATAATCACCCTGAGCTGCAAATTGATTTATCTGACCCATGGGTTTTAAAAAGGTTACAACTAATAAAATTGATAATAACACTAAAAATATGGGAGTTAGATATCTTCCTACCCAGTCTAATATTCTCCCTGGTTTTAATGAAAAATAAAGGGTTATACTAAAGAATATTAAAGAAAATATAAATAGTCCTATTCTTAAATACTCTGGTGATATAAATGGATTTATTCCTACTTCAAATGCAACTGTTGCAGTACGTGGTATGGCAAAAAGTGGGCCTATGGTCAAATATAATGCACATGTTAAAAATACTGCATAGGCTGAACTAATAGGACTTGCCATGTCGTATAAGCTTTCGCTTTCTGATAATGCTGAAGCTACAACACCTAGTATTGGTAAACTTACACCTGTTATTAAAAATCCTATAGTAGCTAATACAACATTACTACCAGAAAGTTGACCCATTTCTACAGGAAATATTAAGTTTCCTGCACCAAAAAATAGACCAAATAATAATGAACCTATTAATAGATTTTCTTTTATACTTAATCTTTCTTTCAATAGATTTCCTCCTTAGTGACATAATATTTATTAAAAACTTTTTTGCCAAGCCATTTTTCATTATAACATAATTTCTTGTAAAAACATTATTTATTATATTAATTTTTATTACAAGAACATAGTTTCTTATTTATTTGGGGTCTATTTTTTTTATATTTGTCCATATTAAATTCCACAATTTCACATTTTTTATTGTTTTTAGATTCATACATGGCAAAATCTGCATACTTTATAAGTTCATCATAATCCATAGAATCATCAGGATACCATGAAACACCAGTGGACACTTCAATGGGAAATTGTATATTATCAGGTATGTATATGATTGTATCGTGCAATTTTTTGTGCATATATTTAATAATATTTCTTATTTCATCCTTAGTATCATATCCATATATAAAAGCATAAAATTCATCTCCTGCCATTCTAGCTACAATTCCATTTAAATAATTAATTTCACTTAAAATTTTAGCAGTATTCTTTATATAGATATCACCAAAATCATGTCCATATAAATCATTTATATCTTTTAAATTATCTATATCCCACATGACAAATGCTCCAAGTTTAAAATCTCCTTTTGCTATTTTCTTTCTCACTTGTACTTGGAAAGCACGTCTATTCATTAAATTAGTCAGTACATCATGGTCCCTTTCATATTCAATTTTTTGTTTTTCAATTACATCATCTGTAACATCTTTTATAATTCCTAAAAGTCTTCCATTGACTTCTTCCTTACTTAAATAAATCCAAATCTTTTCATTTTCATTCTTTCTATAAAAGTATATATTATCTGATTCATATTCTGGATTCTCTTGTATATCCTTTAAGATATTATAAAATTCTGTAGAAGATATATATTTTGATTCGCTCTCTCCAATTTCCATACCTAAAATATTAAAAAATCCATCTGTACAAAAAACCCTATCCTCATCCAATATATGCTCAAAAGCACCTATGGGTACATTTACCATACCAATAATTTGAGATAATTTTGATGCTGAATCAGCAACTTTCCTACTTAAAGATTCTATGGCCAAAGCTAAATCATCTATTTCTGCAATATTTGTTTTTTCTAGTACTATAGATTCTTCAGGATTGCTAATTTTAAGTTTTTTTACTAATTCTGCAATAGGTCTAACAAATAACATGCCTGCAAAAATAACTCCTATTATACCTATGAATAAATACATGATAATTGCCATAATTACATTGTTTTTTAAATTTTTAGATGCTTTTAATAAATCATTTTCACCCACTATTCCTATTAAAGCCCATTTATCATTTTCAAAGGGATTATTCCTATTGTATAAATTTAAATAATGGATGGAACCATATATTATTTCTTCATTATCTTCAATTTCCATTTCATATATATGGGTATATACAGGTTGGGTATTAAAATTAAATTTGGATTCTTCAACCATTAATTTTTTTATCAATGGTCCACTGGAGACAACTTCTTGAAACTCCATATTTTCATCACTACTAACTCCTAAAAGATAGGAGCCTTTTTTATTTTCTACTATTTCATCATAGTATAATATCTTTCGTAGATAATCTGTAGTCAATTCAATACCAATAACCCCATAGGTATTATTATCAGCATCAATAAGAGGTGCTGAATATGTTATAATTTCCATATCATATTGGCTAAGGCTAAAAGGTTTGCTCCAATATCCTAAATCTTCAAAATTATTTTCTGGATAAATAGTGGTTATCCTATATGGTTTATAGAAGAAATTAGAATAATCCTCATCCTCTTTTAATATCAATGTAGGAGTCCAGCTTCTACCTAGTGAAATATTGTTTTTTTTAGCTACAGAAGAAGGACCTATTTCAATGGAAATATCTGAATTGTCATAGGGATTAAATAGTGGGTCCATATCCCTAATATATAGTCCTGGATATCTCTCATTGGAATCGGCTTTCAATACAACAAAAACACCTGTAACCATTTGGCGCCTAAGGGCAGATATTGTGTCATCCATAAGCTCATCTATAAATTCCACAATTAAATCTGAATCATTTTGAAATTCTTCTATACTGATTTCTTTATGCTCTAAGAATTGTATCATTTGTTGTTGGATATCATATTCAAATTTTGAAAGATTTGTCCATCTTTGAGAAATTTCATTTTCTAAATAATGTTTTCTTCGTAGAACCCGTTCATTTAATATATCCATGGAATTATTATTAAGTTCTTCTATTGTCCCACCACTGAAAATTGTTTCGCTAAATAATAAAGATTGTATAATTAGCACGAAAAATATAGGGATTAATAGCCTCACTATTATTGAATTAATTTTAATATCCATTTTGCTAATAATGATTATCCCACCTTTATTATATATTTCTATTTAATTAATAGCTTTTTCAAGCTCTCTTTTTAAATCAGTAAACCAATTATAAAAGTTATCATAATTATCAAATTCTGCTATTACCTCTTCTCTGGTATATCCATTATCTATTAAATCCAATACCTTGTTTCTATCTTCTTTACATCTTTGTATTAAATGCTCTGTCAATACTGCTCTGGCATCTGCTCCATTTTTAAATGGCCTATTTGTATGCAACTCATAAGTTTTTAATTGTTCTGTAACTACAGGCAAGAATTTTTTTAATTGTACCATAGTTCTATCATCAATATCTTTATGTATATATCCTAATATAACATCTAATTTATTTGACTCTTTTTTTACAGGGAGATATCCTGTTTTTATTGAAAACTCTATATTTGTTTCTTTACCCGTAAACCATTTTAAAAATTCAACTGATGCATATTCACTGGCTTTATCAGATTTTAGCACAGCCATACCTGCTCCTTGTTGTACAGCATGAGCAGGAGTATTTTCAAAATTAGGTAGGGGTAATACTATGCTTTCAATGTCATATTCTATTTCATCATTTATTATAACCCTTTCAGGAAAATATCCAATACCTGATGTGGAACCTACTAAAGCTATTATTTCTCCCGTTCTAATATCATCAGTCCTAAATTTGCCAACAGAGTTATAATACCCATTTATATAAGGGATATAGAAATTCTCCCATAATCTATACATTACTTTTTCATCTAAATTTAATGTACATATACCATTTTCTACATTAAATATTTCTACTCCCAATTGTTTTGCACCTACAATAATATAATTAGCTATGGCATCTCTACCAAAGAAAGATTTCCCTTTATTAATATCATTATATTTTGAATTTGTCCATTCATAATATTTCTTTGCTGTCCTAGCTACACCTTCCCAGGTTTTTAAATCTTCCAAATCAGCTCCTGTTTCACTGGCAAATTTGTCCCAATCAGTTTTATTTAACATCATAATTTCTGTAGCCTTTGCAATGGGAAAAATCTTTAGTCCACCTGTATCATCAAAATACCCTTCCTGAATATAAGATACTATATATTCACTCTTCTCATCCTCTGTTAAATATTGGTCTAAGTCTACTAGTAATCCTAATTTATCAATTTCATAAGCCGTATCTCCATAAGCCGTAAACATATTTGGAGGTTTTTCTGCACCTATTTTTTTATTTATAGACTCCATTACTTTTCTTTCTAAATCATTGATATTCCCTTGACTAAATGCTTCTACAATAATTCCCTTTTCATACCCTACAGTTTCATTGAATTCCTTAATTTTTTCATCAAAGAGAACTTTCAATGGTCCATTATAATAATGCCATATATCAATTACTATGGAATCTTTTTGATTTAATACATATTCACTATCCCTATTACTACACCCCATTAATATTAAAGCACAAATAAATATGCAAATTATTAATTTAATGGCCTTATTATTTTTCATATTTCTCCCCACCTAAATATTCTATATTTTAATGAAATAATAGATTATAAAGTCTAGATATTTTTTCATCAATATCCTTTATACTTATATGCCTAGCCTGTCTTATGGTTTCTTTACCTTCAACATATATTAAAAGGGCAGGTATGCTAAATATCATATAATTTGATGATATATATAATAATTTCTTTATATCTACATAAATCCCTCTAATTTTAGGATAATTTTGTAATAATTTTTCAATCTTTGGTTTCATATTCACACATACATTACATTCATTATTGGCAAAATACACTAATACCATCTTGTTTGAATCTATTGTTTTCTTTAAATCCTCAGCAGAATTTACTATTTCCATATATATCATCCTCTAACTATTTTTTAAATATTCTAACTTTATACTACTATAATATCATCTTTTAATTGATATTTGTAAATATAAGTATATTTTTTTACTATTTATTGATATTTATTTTTTATTTAAAACTCTTATTATTAATTTCATATTTTTATATTTAAATATATAAAGTCCTAAACCCATATTATGGGTCTAGGACTTTATATTATTAATTACTGCATTTTTTCTCCATTATTTATATGAATTTCACCTTCAAATACATAGGCATTATTCATTTTAAGAACTTCTCTAAAAAAACTTATTGGTACAAAGGTTCTATTATTTACTATTTTAGGAGCTGTACCTAAATTAATTGCCGGAGCGTTTTTATATATATACTCATCTACTCCAATTTTAAATGAAATTTCATTTCCCACTCTTATACCCTTATCTTTTTCATTCCATTTAATTTGATATCCTAATTCCTTACAAATAGCTTTCAATGGTAACATAACTACATTGTCTTTATTAACATATGCTGGTGGTGATTGTATCTTTTTATTTTCTACAACAATATTCATTTTTGATACATCACTTATAATTAATTGTTCTTCTTCAAATATTATTTCTTTTTCTTTAATTTCATCTATTTTCTCTTCTTCTGGTAATACAATTATTTTTACAGGATTGGTTTGGGCCGGAATACTCTTAGTAGATGGACCATATAGTACTATTAATTTTCTATTGGCCAGATTTCCATTAAATGAATTACCTGTATGTGTTACTATCTCAGTGTTTTCAGTAATATTTAATTCAAGGAATATATCCTTACTTATTAATTCCTCATCAAATAAATCTATTTTTATATTATGTTTTTGTTCACCTACAACTATAACATCAGCTTTATACTGAGCTGGATATATCATAATCATAGGAGCATCGGCTTTATAATATCCAGTAATTGTAGAGCCTACTTTAATCTCAGCATTGTCTAGAACATAGGTACCCTTAGTTAAAATTATATTTGCAGGTATACCTACTTCATTTTCTACTGAAATAAATTTGCCACCTTCAATTCCTTCATGATCTCTAATCTCTATAACCTTACCTGTAAAGCTATTATAATATGATTGTCTTTTCTGTGTAAATTTTTCAATACTTAATGCCTTCACAACCTGTTCATCTGATTTAACCAATGTCATAAATTCAGTATCCATGGCAAAAGCCGTTGTAAGAGAAAAGGATAATATACCTACTGATAAGAATCCTATTAATATTTTCTTATTTATATCTTTTTTATTAATATTAATATCCATTAATAATCAACTCCTTTTTTATCTTTCTACATGGTTAGACATGTTTTTCTTAGATAAAGTTCCAGGAAAGTTGTTTTTTAATTATAATAATTCTCTTCTTAATTCTTCAGGAGTCTTAGGGGATAAATATCCTATTGGAATATCATAGGCAGTACAAGCCCCAATCTTACCTTCTTTCGATAGTCTATATACGGCCCTTGCATATGCCACTAATACACTTGAGGTGAATTCCGGGTTATCTTCCAAGGTTAGACTAAATTCCATTCTTTGTCCATGTCCTGAACCTGTTCTACCAGAATGGATTACAAAACCTCCATGGGGCATACCCTTGTAATGTTCTTTTAATTCATCTTCTGAAATAGCATATACTGTAGTATTATAGCCTTCAAAATAATTTGGCATGGTTTTAATGGTATTTTCCACTGTTTTAAAATCTGCACCATCTTCTAAAACTATATAGCAAATTCTCTCATGCATTTGATTTGCTTTAAACTCAGGGTTTTTAAAAGCTCTTACTTTTTCAAGGGCAGATTCTATGGGAATAGTATATTGTATTCCATCTTTAACACCTTCCACTCTTCTTATGGCATCTGAATGTCCCTGACTAACACCTTTGCCCCAAAATGTATAGGAAGTAGTACCAGGAAGTACAGCTTCAAATAAAGCCCTATTTAAAGAAAATAGTCCTGGGTCCCATCCCACAGATATGAGAGATAATGTATTTGATTTTTTAGCAACCTTATCCATGGTTTCAAAATACTCTGGAATTCTTTGATGATTGTCAAAACTATCTACTGTGTTAAAAGTACTAGATATCATAGGTCCTTGTTCAGGTAAATCTGTGGCTGAGCCACCACATAATATCATTACATTAATTTGATCCTTATAATTGTTTACATCTGATATATGTTTCATCTTATTATTTTTTTGTAATTTTTCTGGATTCCTTCTTGTAAATATGGCCACTAATTCCATATCTTTATTCTGACTAATTGCCATTTCCACGCCTCTACCTAGATTTCCATAACCCACAATTCCAATTTTGATTTTATCTTTCATACTATTCCTCCTAGTTTATTAATTTCATATACAAATTTTATAAAATTTTTAAAAATATATTTTTCCTAAATAGATATATCAATATTATACACAAGTGGCCATAATACCTAAACAAATTTTATGGATTATTGATAATAGTTTTAATTTTATATTATATCTTTATACTAAAAAAACTTCCAGATAAACAATCTATTTTAGATTGTTTATTTTGGAAGTATTTATTTATAAATCTTATTTAAATATTTTTTCATCATATCTTTCTAATATTTTCATTAATGGGTAACCTAAACCATAACAAGCAATAGCTTGACCTAAACCTACCCACATCATTATTGAAAACAATGGCATTTCCTCTGGCGTTCCTAATAAAATATAATATAACATGGATCCTATTATCACTGCATTTACTAAAACCGGCGCCAAAGGTACTAATATTTGTTTAGGTGTTTTGTATGAAATATAAGCTGCTATAAAGCTGGCCAATGTTCCAAATATAATATCCAATGTTCCATAGGGTCCTATGAGATTAGATATTAACACACCTATAGTAAGTCCTGGTACCGCTGCAGGAGTAAAATATGGAAGTATGGTCATAACTTCAGCAATTCTTACCTGCATTACACCATAGGCAAAAGGTTTGAATAATTCTACCAATACTACATAAATTGCTGCAATCATAGCAGCTTGGGTTAAATATTTTGTTTTTTTCATCTTTTTCCTCCAAGTCCATAGTTTTGTTTTTTGTCAGGATGGTTTCGAACTGACATATATTTCATTAAATCATATTTTCTTAGCCCTTGTCAAGAATAGAAAATCTCTTTTATATATTCTTCCTAATATTAGACATTAATATTATGATTGTCCTTAGAATATGTAATTAAATAGAATGTATAAATTTTAAATTTGTCAATAATATGCTATAATCATTATGTTGCTATGTTAATTTAACAAATAATATCTGTAAATACTTCTTTTGTATAATTTTTAATATAGTGTATGGAATTTTCTTATTTAGGAGGTTTAACAATGAGTAAAATACAAATTATTACTGATAGTACCAGTGATCTTTCTTTAGAAATCCTAAGAAAATATAATATTGATGTTGTTCCCCTTTATGTTGTTTTTAACAAAAATACATATAAAGATGGTGTAGACATTACTACAGATGTTTTATATGAGAAAGTAAATGAACTAGGTGAATTACCCAAGACTTCTGCTCCCACTCCCATTGATTTTTACAATGTATTTAAACCACATATTGATGAAGGTAAAGATATTATTTATATAGGCCTTTCCTCATATCTATCAACAACTATTCAAAATGCCAAATTAGCAGCATCAGAATTCCCTAATGCCAATATTGAAATTATAGATTCTCATAATTTATCTGCAGGTATTGGATTAATAGTATTAAAAGTAGTTGATTATGTTAATCAGGGAATGGATTTAAAAGAAATTGTTGAAAACATTAATAACTACACAAAAAAAGTTAGAACTTATTTTGCAGTAGATGATTTGGAATATTTACAAAAAGGAGGTAGATGTTCTGCCCTTCAAGGTTTTATAGGAAATATGTTAAAAATCAGACCCATATTAAAAGTTATAGATGGAAAAATTTCACTTTATCAAAAAGTAAGGGGCAAAAAAGAAAAATCCTTAAATACTACTTTAGATTATGTTTTTGAAGATAAGGATATATTAGATACTGATAGACTAGTGGTAATACATTCACATGCTCCAGAAGAATTTGGGTATTTGAAAACTGAAATTGAAAAAAATCTCAATATCAAAGAAATTATTTCTTTAGAAGCTGGGTGTGTAATATCCAGTCATTGTGGTCCAAAGACAATAGGTATTATGTATTCTGTAAAATAATTTTTTTAAAACCATAGGATTATGAAAATGTCAACATACATTTCAAAATCCTATGGTTTTTTATAATTTAGCTAATAATTTCATTAATATGGGTCTATGTATATCTATGGCCTTTACAGGACATAGTTCATGGCAACAAAAACATCTAATACAATCATCTAAATCAACCTCTGGTTTTTTGTTCACCATTTCTATTACCTTTGGTGGACAATTCATGGCACAATCTGTACATCCTACACATTTATCATGTCTAAAAATAGGTTTAGGTTGTAATAATTCATTTAAAATATCAGCTAAAAACTTAGGTACTCTATTTTCCAATAGATTTAAACTTCTTATTTCTGGAACAAGAAAGTCTTTTACAATTAAATCTTCAATGAAATTCCCGCGAATTTCTATATCATCTAAATTTCCTTTACAAAGTCCCCTTTCTACAGACCTTTGAATAGTTGGTACCTTATTTGGTATAAGGCCTATGATTTTAGTAGCTACAACATCTAAATGATATGGGCTGGTGGAGGCTATAATGGCTCCAATTTCCCGAGGTATACCTGCACTGGGTCCATCTCCCTCCATGCCTACAATGCCATCCATAAAAGACAATATGGGCCTTGCTGTAAGACATATATCTACTAAAGCATTGGAAAAATCCTTGATTTCAGGCATTCGTACATGATATTCAGCTTTTTCTAAACCTGCCACTATTCCAAACATGTTTTTTACTGCTCCAGTAAACATCATCATACCATGGGTCTTTAATTTGGAAACAGATATGACTTTGTCCACTTCTTTTAAAACTTCAATGGCTGTAATTTTTTTTAAAATCAGGCCATCTTCATTTTTTATATCCATTGAATTAGTGTTGTAATTGAGCTTTGCACCTACTTCATTGGCTATTTTTTCAATACCACAAGCTCTATATATGGATTTTAATGAAGCAATATTAAAAGGTCCTCCAGGACTATCTCCAATAATAACCTCTGCTCCATAATCTATTAGTATCTCTGCCAGTGCCTTAGTAAATATTGGGTGAGTAGTAGTTGCATCCTCTGGTTTCTTTTTCATTAAAAGATTGAGTTTTAGTAGGACCTTATCTCCTTTTTTTATAAATTTATCTATTCCGCCTAAGTTAATAAATGAATTTTCTATACCTTTTTTTACTAAATCATATTCATAATCTCTACATTTTATTAAGGATACAATTTCCTTCACATCCCCCTGCATAATCCTCACCTCTATATTATTCATCCTCTTTTAGGATTAGATTTATTACTCATTAAATACAATTTTTCTAATTCCCTTTGCCACACCATTGTCATCATTGGTAGCTGTAATATAATCAGCTCTTTCCTTTAGATAATCTACAGCATTTTCCATGGCTACAAAGGTACCTGCATAATCCAACATGGATACATCATTGAAATTATCACCAAAAGCAATTATTTCTTCTTTTTTAAGATTATATCTTTTTCCCAAGGCTTCAATGGCCTTACCCTTAGATACATCTTTATTCATTATTTCCATATTATTATGCCAGGATCTGGCCATTTCAACAGTAGGCATTTTTGCAACTTCATCCCATACTTTCTTTAGTTTTATATCATCATCATCCATAATAGTAAATTTAAGTACTAGATTTTTCTTTTCTTTTACATATTTTAATGCATCATCTAATAATATTACTTCCATATGATCTTCTAAACTGTCTTTAAATACCCAGTCTTGAAATTGTGGGGAATTATATCTTTCTTTTTCTATACAAAAAACATCATCATCATAATAATGAAAATGTATATCATATTCTTTACATATTTCTATTGTCTTTATTACATCTTCTTGTCTCATGGCATCACAAAACAATACCTTATCATCCATTCCTTCTTTTACTATAGCCCCATTACAAGAAATTATTGGTGTTGATATTCCTAATAAACTGGCATAATGTTTGGCTGAAGGATAAATTCTACCTGTAGCAATTGCTACTTTAATATCTCTATCCATGGCCTCCTTTAAAGTTTTCTTTGTTTCTTCACCTACTTCATGGTCACTATTTAATAATGTACCATCCATATCTACAACAATTAATTTATATCTCATTGTATTTCTCCCTTCTATGTTTGTAATTATTTTAGTGTTTAAATAGATAATAATTTTTATTTTATTAGAATATTTTTAAATTTATTTGTAGTAATCCAGACTTTTGATTGACAAAGCATTAACAGTATTTTATAATTAAAATATAATATTAATTAATAGTCTGTCAATTTTAGGAGTGAATATTACATGGATATGCTAATCAATTCCTTAAAATCTAATAATTATAAAGTTACACCTCAGCGTATTGCTGTTTATCATGAAATACATAATAGTAAAGACCACCCGAATGCAGAGACAATACATAAAAACCTAGCACCTAAATATCCTAGCATTAGTTTGGCCACTGTATATAAATCACTAGAGCTATTTGCCAAATTAGGTATAATACAAATTATAAATATTGATGGCCAAAGCTATAGATATGATTCAAATACTGAAAAACATCATCATATTATTTGTAATAAATGCAATAAGATTGAGGATTTAGATAATAAACATTTTGCTTGTTTAAAATCAGAAATAGAAAACTTAACTCAATATAAAATTATTAATCAAAATTTTTGTTTCTATGGTATATGTAAATCCTGTGCAAATTCCATGGAAAATTGACTATTTAATATTTAATAACTAGTTTTCATAAAAACTAGTTATTTTGTATTATCTTTTTTAACACTTTAATAAATCCATCATTTAATGAAGGTGCTTTTATGGCTATTCTAAAAAATTTCTTATCCAAACCTTTAAAATTACTACAATCTCTAATTAAAATACTTTCTTTTAAAAACTCTTCTTTTAATATGTCCACATCAATATTATCTTTAATAATTTTTATTAAAATAAAGTTTACAGCAGGTTCATAAACTTTAATACCTCTTATTTCTTTTAACTTAGCTACAAATCTTGCTTTTTCTTCTTCTAACCATTTATGTGTTTTATCCACATATTCATCTTCTGTTAATAATACCTCACCAAAATATCCTGCAAAAGTATTTAAGCTCCATGGTAAACTTGTATTATTAATTCTATTTAAAATATCTTTATTACATGTTATTCCAAATCCTAGACGCAGTCCAGGTATTGCATAAAATTTTGTAAATGCCCTTACTATAATAAGATTATTATAATCCCTATACATTTTCAACATACTATAATCTTCTTCTGATTTAACAAAATCCATAAAAGCTTCATCTATCATTACAAAAGTCTTATGTTTTTTAGCTTTTTCTAATATACTTTCCATTGTTTTTATATTTATCAATTTACTTGTAGGATTATTTGGATTACAGAGAACTATTAAATCAATGGAATCATCAATTATTTTTATAAAATCCTCTGGTATTAATTGAAAATCATCTTCTTCTTTTAAATAATAATGTATAATATTAGATCCACTTGAATTTAATGCTCTTTCGTATTCACTAAATGTAGGTGCCAGGACTATTGCATCTTTGGGTTTTATTCCATGAATTATATCATATATTACTTGTGCAGCCCCATTTCCTACAAAAATATTATCTATATCTAATGAATAATATTTTGAAATAGCAGTTTTTAATTGATAATAATGGATATCTGGATATGCTTCTAAATCATCCATCCTACTCATTATTATTTTTTTTAAAGTCTTAGGTAAACCTAATGGATTTATATTAGAACTAAAGTCAATTAATTTGTTTTTTTCTATATTATATTTTCTTTGAATTTCATATATATTACCACCATGTCCCATATTATAAATCCCCCATTAAAAGTTTTAATATAGTAAATATTATTATTCCCACCATAGATGTAAAATACATCAACTGAATTGTCATTAAAATATGTTTAGACTCTAAAGTTTCTATAGAATCCCCTATAGTCGGCTTATATACTTCTTTGCCAAAATATTTATTTGTACCACCTAATTGAATGTTTAATGCGCCTGCTACAGCAGCTTCTGGATAACCTGCATTTGGACTTGCATGATTCTTTTTATCTCTTTTCATAATATAGAAAGCCCTTTTATAGTCCATACCCCTAAACATTGCTGCTATAACAATAAATACTCCTGTAAGTCTGGCAGGTATGTAATTTACAATATCATCTAAAATAGCAGCAAATCTACCAAAGTATAGATATTTATCATTTTTATATCCCATCATAGAATCCAAAGTATTCACAGCTTTATATGCCATGGCTAGAGGTACTCCTCCAATGAAAAAGTAAAACATAGGTGCAATAATTCCATCAGCCATATTTTCTCCAATAGTTTCTACTGTAGCCCTTGCAATTTCTTGTTCATCTAAATCCTTTGTCTCTCTACCCACTATATATGATAAATATCTTCTAGCTTCTAGTATATTATTTTTTTCTAATTGAGTATATACTTTTCTAGTCTCCACATCTAAACTCTTAGTAGCCAAAACAGTATATCCTAAAACTATTGACATAAATATACCTAGATAAGTATGTAAATTATGAGCCAACTTTATAATATAAAATGTCATAATGTAACTGGTTGAAATCACTATAATACTAAGTAATGCACCCATTATAAATTGATTTCTATTATCCTTTTCTGAATCTAAAAATCTTTTTTCTAAATAACTTATTAAACTACCAATATATCTAACGGGATGTGGATAACCCTGAGGATCTCCTAGTATTAGATCTAAAACATATGAAGTTAATAGGACTTTCATCCCTATACCCCCAAAATCTCATAGATTTTATCTAAATCTATATTTTCTCTAACTGTTTTTGTCAACTGCTGAAATTTATGATTTTTAACCTCTTGATTTTTTTCTGTAGTACCATTAGCAGGTTTTAAATCATCATCGTCTATGCTAAAATCTCCATAGGGTATTACTCCCACCACCGGTATATTAATTAAATCCTCTAACATTTTCAGTCCAGGCTCTAGTATTTTTTTATCTCCTCTAAATTTGTTGATTATAACACCTTTAACTCTTTTTCTTTCATCTTCAGATAGCAACATAATAGTTCCATATATAGATGCAAAAACTCCACCTCTGTCAATATCTCCTATTAATATTACCGGTGCATCTGCAATCTCTGCCATGCCCATATTTACAATATCTTTATCTCTTAGATTGATTTCTGCTGGACTTCCTGCACCCTCTATAACTACAATATCATATTTTTTTATCAACTCTTTATATACTTCTGTAATCATATCTCTTAACTCAGGTTTAAATTTATGATATTCCATGGCTGACATACTTTTATATAATTTTCCCTTTATAATTACTTGTGCTTCAGAATCTGCTGAAGGTTTTAACAATATTGGATTTATATATGAATTTGGTTTTATACCAGCCGCTTCTGCCTGAACAGCTTGAGCTCTACTTATTTCCAATCCATCTTCTGTAATAAATGTATCTGAATTCATGTTTTGAGATTTAAATGGTGCCACATTATAACCCTCTTCATGAAAAATTCGACATAATGCAGCAGTGATTAAACTCTTTCCCACAGTTGATGCTGTCCCTTGTAGCATAATACTTTTACCTTGTTTCATCCACTATCACCCCTCAATTTTATTTAACAGTTCTTCTATTGATGTGATTTTTTCTAATCCCATATCTTTTAATTCATTAAATAATTTTGTTGCTCTCCCATCAGTATAATCAATCCTGCCCTTTTCTTTATAAGGATTATAAAAATATACTTTTTTCTGTTTTTCCAATTGTTTCTGCGCTAATATTAGATTTTTAAAATTACCCCTTCCCCATGGTATATTGGTAAGGATAATTATATCCGCTTTATTTGCTAATAAATTCCCTTTTTCAAAAGCTTTATCTGTTATATCGCAAAATGGATTTTCTTCTGCTATTTTCAATGATAATAATTTACCCAGTTCCCAATCACTATCTCCTCTATTCAAAACCCCTAAACTAATATCATATCCTCTATCCCAAAGACATTGAATTATAGGTTTACCTACTCCACCACCACATATGATGTGAATAGTTTTTTCCTTTTTATTTCTATCTTTTATATTTTTCTTTGAAGATATGGGAAATACTTGTAAATCTCCTGTGTAAATATTTCTATCTACAATCATATCTATATCATCATAGGCTTTTTTTAGGTTTTCTACAGTTATTACCTCATCAACACTACCCATGGTAATCATATTTCCCTCATGAAGTAATAATATATCTTTACTATATCTAGCAGCTAAATTTAAATC
>JAAYNB010000113.1 GCA_012521085.1 Clostridiales bacterium
ATTACTTAAAGAATTGCATTTAGATGTAGTAAAAATGGCAAGTTTAACTGAAGAATCCATAAAACAAACCATTGAAGTCCTTAACACAAAAGATAAGGACCTGGCACTTAAAATCATTGAAAATGATCATGCAATTAATAAAATGGAAAAAAAAATTGCAAATAAATGTATTGAATTAATTGCCACACAACAACCTACAGCCAGTGATTTAAGAAATATTACTGCAGTACTTAAAATGATTACTGATATTGAGAGAATTGCAGACCATTCCGTAGATATTTCAAAATTAATGCTTCAAACCTTAGATGAAAGATATGTTAAGCCACCCTTTGATATTACTTCCATGGCATCTGTTGCATGTAAAATGGTAAAGGATGTAATAGATGCGTATATTAACAGAGATGTTAAATTGGCAGAGAAAGTATGTGAAAAAGATGCAATAGTGGATGAGTATTTTGATAAAGTGATAAATGATTTGCAAAATCACATGTATGAACAAAAAGAAACAATAAAACAATCAACGGTCCTCATGTTTATTGCAAAGTATTTTGAAAAAATAGCTGACCATGCCACCAATATTGGAGAATGGGTTATATACCAAATTACAGGCGATCATGAAAATTTAAATTAATATTTAAATCATAATCCAAAACTTATATATATTTAACATAGATTTTACATTTCTATTATTTTTACTTAACAATGAAGATATATGATTATATTGTAAAATAAAAACCCAATGAAAAGGAGAATTTATTAAAATGAAAAAGATAATTACCAGTTTAATAGTATTGATTTTAATTACAAGTTTAATAACAGCATGCACAGGAACATCCCATGTTTCAGAAGGCACAGAATCCACAGGAACAATTAGTGTAGTGGGGTCAACATCAGTAACACCACTTGCACAGGAAATTGCATATGAATTTGAAGATGCACATCCAGAAATAAGAGTAGATATTCAAGGTGTAGGTTCCAGTGCAGGAATAAAAGCAGTATATGATGGTGTTGCTCATATTGGAATGGCCTCAAGAAATTTAAAACCAGAGGAAAAAGAATGGGGATTAACAGAACATGTAATTGCTATTGACGGAGTAGCAGTGGCAGTTCATCCAAATAACCCAGTTTCTGATTTAAGTTTAGAAACAGTAACTAAAATATTTAAAGGTGAAATAACTAATTGGAGTGAAGTTGGCGGAAATGATATGGAAATATTAGTAGTAAGCCGTGAAGCAGGTTCAGGTACAAGAGGTGCTTTTGAAGAATTAGTTGATTTATTAGAAGATAAGGAAAGTTTATTGAGAGAAGACGCATTAATTGCAGAAGGTAATGGTTCTGTTAAAGCTAATATTGCTAGTAAAGAAGGAGCTATTGGTTATCTTTCACTAGGATATCTTGATGAAACAATTACTCCTGTTAAAATCGATGGAGTAGAACCTACTGTAGAGAATATATTATCAGGAGATTATAAAGTATCCAGACCATTTTTAATGTTGACAAAAGACCCTGTTGATCCAAATGTTCAATCATATCTAGATTTCATCATGAGTACAGAAGGTCAAGAAATTGCAGGTCAAAATTTCGTACCGGTTAAATAATCATGAAAAAAGATATTAGAATTAAAAAATTCTATGAAAAAACAGTAGAAACCTGGTTTCTACTGTGTGCTATTATAGCTATTTTATTCCTAGGAATAATTTCAATATACCTTTTCCTAGAAGGAACCCCTGCAATTTTCAAAATAGGACTTAAAGAGTTTATTCTAGGTAGCAAATGGATGACATCAGCTGAAATATTTGGAATTTTTCCTATGATAATAGCTTCTATCTATGGAACTCTAGGTGCCATAGTATTGGGAGTACCCATAGGGATTTTCACAGCCATATTCATGGCTGAAATAGCACCAGAGCCCATAGTAAAAATAGTTAGACCTGCAATTGAATTATTAGCTGGAATACCTTCTGTTATATATGGTTTCTTTGGATTAATTGTAATAGTACCTATTATTGACAATATCTTTGGCAATGGAGGCAATAGCCTTTTGGCAGCAATTATAATACTTGGAATTATGATACTACCCACCATTGTAAATATCTCTGAATCTGCAATACGTGAAGTGCCAAAATCCTATAAAGAAGGATCACTAGCCCTTGGTGCTTCCCAAATACAAACAATATTTAGAGTAATACTACCTGCAGCCCGTTCAGGTATATTGGCAGGAGTTGTTTTGGGTATTGGCCGAGCCATAGGAGAAACAATGGCTGTCATCTTAGTTGCAGGTAATACACCCCTATTACCTGAAAGTATTACAGATAGAGTTAGAACAATGACATCAAATATTGCATTGGAAATGAGTTATGCCTTTGGTTTACATCAAGAAGCATTGTTTGCAACAGGAGTAATATTATTTATATTTATAATATTAATAAATGTGGCATTACATTTATTAGTATTCAGGAGTGAAAAATAAAATGAACACAAGATTACTAATTGATAATACAATAAAAATTTTAATATGGACTTCTGCCCTTATAACTGTGGGAGTACTTGTTTGGATATTACTATATATATTAGTAAATGGTATGGGTGAATTAAGTTGGAATTTTTTAACCACCATTCCTAGAGGTGAAGACGGTGGTATATTCCCCATGATTATATCCACCCTCTATATGATATTTTTAACAGTAGTCATATCTACACCCATAGGCGTTTCTGCGGCAATATATTTGGTAGAATACGCAAAACCAGGGAAAATTGTAAAACTCATACGTTTTGCCACAGAATGTTTAGCTGGAATACCTTCTATTATATACGGATTATTCGGTATGATATTTTTTGTTACTGTTTTAGAACTCTCTTTTTCAATTTTGGCAGGAGCATTGACATTGAGCATAATGGTATTGCCAACAATAATACGAACTACAGAAGAAGCATTGAAAGCTGTACCTTTCTCTTATAGAGAAGCAAGTTTAGGTTTAGGTGCGTCAAAACTTAGAACCATAGTGAAAATAGTACTGCCCACATCCATTTCAGGTATACTTACAGCTGTGATTCTAAGTATAGGTAGAATAGTGGGTGAAACAGCTGCAGTATATTTAACTGCAGGAATGGTACCAAGAATCCCCACCAGTTTTATGAGTTCAGGAAGAACATTATCTGTACATCTATATATACTTGCTAAAGAAGGTATTTCATTACCAAAAGCATATTCAACTGCCACAATTTTGATAATTATAGTATTTTTAATTAATATTACTGCTAATAAATTAGGAAATACATTAAAAAAACATAAAAAAGCTTAATAAATATTTAAATAGAAAAAGAGGAATATGGGATGAATAATATTAAATTTAAAATTAGTAGTCTTGATTTATTTTATGGAGATTTTCAAGCATTAAAAAATATAGATATTAATATACCTGAAAATCAAATAACAGCATTAATAGGTCCATCAGGATGTGGTAAATCCACCTTCCTAAGAACCCTTAATCGTATGAATGATTTAATAGAAGGATGCAAAATAGATGGTAATATCCAAATGGATGGAGAAGATATATATGGCAATATAGATGTTATTGAACTGAGAAAAAAAGTAGGAATGGTTTTTCAAAAACCTAATCCCTTCCCCATGTCCATTTATGATAATATTGCCTATGGTCCTAGAACTCATGGAATACGTAATAAATCCACTTTAGATGATATAGTTGAAAAAAGTCTAAAGGATGCAGCCATGTGGGATGAAGTAAAAGATAGACTTAAAACCAGTGCCCTTGGTCTTTCAGGTGGACAACAACAGAGATTGTGTATAGCCAGAGCCCTTGCAGTTGATCCTGAGGTTTTGTTAATGGATGAGCCAACATCAGCACTGGACCCCATATCCACATCAAAAATAGAGGACTTGGCCATTGAATTAAGAGAAAATTATACAATAATAATTGTTACACATAATATGCAACAAGCTGGACGTATATCAGATAATACAGCATTTTTCTTAAATGGAGAAATAGTTGAATTTGATAAAACAGCTAAAATATTTAAAAATCCTAAAAATAAAAAAACAGAGGATTATATTACTGGAAGATTTGGCTAACAAAAAAAGTCTTGTCCTTATTTAAAAGGATACAAGACTTTTGTTTATTATTTTCCCAATACTTTAGATGCAGCATTTTGACCTGCTATTCTTCCAAATACAGTTATATCTGTTACAGCATTACCACCGATTCTATTGCCTCCATGTACTCCACCAGTAACTTCACCAGCAGCATATAGACCTTCTACAACTTCTCCTGAGTTATTAATTACTTCTGTATTTGTATTTATTTTAACTCCACCCATGGTATGATGGATAGCTGGAGCTACTTCCACTGCATAAAATGGTGCTTTTACAATATCTACATTTAATAATCTTCTATTAAAGTCTAAATCTTCTTGAGTTTTGAAGTATTCATTATATGTATTTACTGTTTCCTCTAATGTTGCTCCATCTATTTTAAGTTTTTCAGCTAATTCTTTTAGTGAATCTGCCTCTGTCAATAATCCAGCACTTTTATATTTTTCTATGGCTTTTGCTTGTTCCACTACTTGTTCATCAAATATTAAGAATGCTGTTTTACCCTCTTGTTCTAATATGGCTTTGGACACCACATCTCTAGTTTCTAATTCATTGATAAATCTCTTAGCATCTCTATTTACTAAAATAGCTCCGTCTCCTCTAACACCCTCTGTTATCATCTCATTTATCTTAGGTACCACAGTAGGATGGGTTTGAATCTCAGCTATGTCTACTAAAGCTACATCTAGTTTTTCTACCATAGCAATGGCATCTCCTGTGGCTCCTGGGTGATTAGTTGTTCCAAAGTCTTTTAATTCTGCTTTGTATTTTTCTACTAATTCTTGATTAGCACCAAATCCACCTGATGCAAGTACTACAGCTTTAGCATTTATATTGTAGCTATGTCCATCTTTAGTTTCTACTTTTACACCTGTTGTTTTATTTCCTTCTGCAAGAATTTCTATAGCCTTTGTATTTAGTCTAATATCAATACCTAATTCTTCTGCTTGTTTGGTAAATACATCCATAAGATGAGGGCCTATAGCCATACCTTCAGGACCTTTATGAATTCTATCCACACTCTGTCCACCAGATCTACCGATTTCAGATAAACTAGCACCTAATTCTTCTAACCAATCAATTGTTTCTGCAGCTTTTTCAGTCATTGTTTTTACTAATTCAGGGTCATTTTTTTCATATCCACCCTTCATTGTATCCTGAAAATGTATTTCTGGGCTATCTTCTATACCTTTACTCTCTTGGTGTTTTGTAGCAGCTGCATTCATTCCACCTGTTGCATAATTAGTATTTCCACCTAAAAATGCATTTTTCTCCACAAGTATTACCTCAGCACCTTGATTAGTTGCCTCTATGGCAGCAGCAAGACCTGCTCCACCTCCACCAACTATAACAATATCAGTTGAAACATCTTCTGGTACTTCTACTTCCTTTTCAACTTCCTTTGCCACTAATTCTAGATCAGCCTTTTTAATAGCATCTTTTACAGCATTGATTATGGCATAGCTGGTCAATGTTGCACCAGAAACCACATCCACCTCTGTAGAATTTGTATCAATTATTTCTCTAGTTAAATCTTCAATTACTGGTTCAGTATAGCTTGATTCCTCATGCTCTAAAACCTTGATATCCTTAATCTCAGAATTCTCAAAAGTAACCTCCAACTTAACTGGACCATTCTTACCTCTTCCTTCTCCTACAACTACTGTACTTGTAAGTTCATCTTTTCCTCCATTTTCTCCTCCATTTTCAACATCTGCTTGACAGCCTATGATAGAAAATGCTAATACTAAAACTAGTATTAGGGCTAGGGA
>JAAYNB010000114.1 GCA_012521085.1 Clostridiales bacterium
AATTAAAATGGAATGATACCATTGAATTATCAAGTGGTAATTACTATATTAACAATATTTCTGCCAATTATTCTGCAATAAAATTAAAATTAGATATATCTGACGGACCTATAAATATATATTCAAAAGGAAATATAACCTTTGGTAGTGGTTTAGAATTATATGTATCTGAAAATGGAAAGGATTTTATTAAAATAGATGAAAGTTTTATCAAAAATAATTTAAAAAAGTTAATAGATATGGCAGGTCAGATATATTGGGAAACTTATGGTGATTTTACATTGAGTTCATCAACCTATTTTATAGGAAGTATTTTGGCAAATAATAATATTACCACTGGTTATGCTCCTAGAATAATAGGTTCATATGCTGTTAATAATGGATATATCTCATTGGGATATAATCCATATATAATTTATTCACCCCCTACTACTTCCGCAGGAGGAAGTAATGACTCAGCTAATGAAGAAAATGGGGAAGGAAAAAATATTATACCTAAAAAATCTAGAATAATAATAAAAGATCCTATTAGAGAAAAACAATAAATTTTATGGTATAATAAAAAGAGATATAAAAACCCAATGATTTCAGAAAGTTTAATGTTAATTCAAGGCTTATCAATGGATTGACATAATCTAAATTATATGTTATCATGATTATCCAGCGAGGCTATTGTAAATTTATATGAATATATTTGGAAAGGTGAAATAGATGAGTAGACAGGATAAAAAAATAGTAGCAACAAATAGAAAAGCTAGACATGATTATTTTATAGAAGAAACCTATGAAGCAGGTATAGAGCTAAAAGGTACAGAAGTAAAGTCTATTCGTCTAGGTAAGATAAATATTCGTGATGCCTATGCTAAAATCGAAAATGAAGAAGTTTTTATATATAATATGCACATAAGTCCCTATGAACAGGGCAATATATTTAATGTAGACCCACTTCGTGTTAGAAAGCTATTATTACACAAAAGAGAGATTAGAAAGCTAATAGGCTATACTCAACAAAGAGGTCTAACCTTAATAGCATTAAATGTCTATTTTAAAAATGGCCTAGTTAAACTAGAGTTAGGAGTGGCAAGGGGTAAGGCCCAATATGACAAACGGCATGATATTGCTAAAAGAGATGCAGATAGAAGAATACAACGTGAATTAAGAGAAAGACAAAAACAATAATTATTATTTCCATATATCATGGGGGCGTACAGGTTTCGACGGGGATTTGGAGTCATTAGTAGCGAGTCATGTTTTGCTTGGTAGCATGTAAAAAACTGGGCAATAAATATAAACGCAAACGATAATTACGCTTTAGCAGCTTAATAAAAGCTGCTCGTTTCTACTAAGTAACCCGCAGCTTAGTATGAAATGTCAACTTGGCGGGGAACGTCTTAAGGGGTGCCTTGACCTTAAGTTGTATAATTAGGGCTGGTCAAATCTGTAGTCTGTTGTTGGACGACAGAGGCGACGAGAATTAAAACAACAACTACACTCGTAGAAGCTAGTGATAAAGGATCTTCGGACAGGGGTTCGATTCCCCTCGCCTCCACCATAAAACATTGATTATCAAAACAACAGATTATTACAATAAACAATCTGTTGTTTTTTTAATGATTATGATACACGAAAAATAAAAGGGTCTTTGGTTTTTATACAATATAAGGTTTAAAATATTAATCTAAGGGTATGAACTTTCAGTGTAAAGAGTTTTTCATAGAAGGAGAGATATTATGAATATAACAAAAGTAGTAGATAACACTTATAAATTATCTGTAAATCTTGAAGATATGTTATTTGAAGGGTTATGGGAGATACCTAATGGAGTATCACTTAATTCTTATATTATAAAGGGCGAAAAAACTGCTATTATAGATGGTGTTTGTGGTTGGGATGGTGTGCCAGAATCTTTATTTAAATTATTAGATGAATTAGATATAGAACTTAAATCCATAGAATATTTAATTATAAATCATATGGAGCCAGATCATTCTGGTTGGATAGAAGATTTTAGAAAGATTCATCCTGATTTTAAAGTGGTTTGTAGTCAAGAATCAGCTGATCTATTGGAAGCATTTTATGATCATACAGATAATATAATGGTGGTAAAAGACAATAATACATTGGATCTAGGAAATGGACATGTACTAGAATTCGTAAAGATTCCCAATGTACACTGGCCTGATACCATAGCTACCTTTGATAGACTAACAGGTACATTATTTTCCTGCGATGCCTTTGGATCCTTTGGAAAAACAGGTGAAAATAGTTTTGATGATATGTTGAACCAAGAAGAAATAGATTTCTTTGAAAAGGAAGCTTTGAGATACTATTCAAATATAGTGGCATCATTTTCACTGCCAGTAAAAAAAGCTATAGAAAAAGCATCAACTCTACCAATAAAAATAATAGCACCAGGACATGGTATAGTATGGAGAAAAAATCCTAAAAAAATAATAGATGATTATATTAGATATGCAAATTATCAAAAAGGTCCTGCCAAAGAAAAGATAAGTATAATATGGGGTTCCATGTATGGTATGACAGAAATGGCTGTAAAAGAAGTAGCTAAGATATTAGAAAATGAAGGTATGGAATATGATATGTACCAAGTACCTGAGGCATCCTGGGGTACATTACTAGCCTCAGTTTGGGAATCTACAGGTGTAATTTTGGCTATGCCGACTTATGAATATAAGATGTTCCCACCAATGGCAGCTGCCTTGGAAGAAATTGCTAAGAAAAAAGCCTTTGGTAAAAAAGCCTTTAGACTTGGCTCCTATGGCTGGTCCGGTGGTGCTCAGAGAGAATTGGATGATTTAGTAAACAGATGCAAATTAAATTGGGATTTTATAGAACCAGTGGAGTTTAAGGGCAGTCCAAAGGATGAAGATTTACAAAGAATAGAAGAACAAGTATTGAAATTAATTGAAGAAGTAAAGAAAGCAGTCAACGCATAAAACATGATTTAAAGATCTAAAGAGAAGAAATTTTACTTCTCTTTTTCTTTATTGAAAAAAATACTAAACTAATAATAGTTAAAAATTATTGTAAAGTCTAGAAAAATACAATATCATAAATAAATAACCATGTTTTTTTAAAAAGGAGGAGATTCATTTATGAAATTAGAAAAAAGTAAAAAACCATCACCATCAATTGATCAATGGTTAAAAGAAGCAAAATCTGATCCAGAAGCTTTACAAGAAGGTATGTATTTAGTACATAATGGTGTTGTTCGTGTAACACCTAAAGCTAAGGTTAGAGAAGGAATTGATGATGGATCAATTATAAAAGGTATGGAATTTAGTTATGATCAATCAAAGGTAGATGAAGCCATTGCTGAAACATATAAAATGAAGGGAATATTTCATGTGAGAGTATGGTTAAATGAAGGTAGGCTGGAACTTGGTGATGATATAATGTATGTCCTAATAGGAGGAGATATTAGACCTCATGTTATTGATGCTCTACAATTTTTAGTAGGCAAGATTAAAAATGAATGTGTAATTGAAAAGGAAATAAAAGAATAATAATCTTTACATAAATAGGAGAATGACCATTAGGGGGAATATTTATGAAAAATAAATTACATAAGCTAATAAGTAAATACATTATTATAATGTTATTAATTATATTACCTATGCAGAGTTTTGCTATATCTAATCCATGGGATAAGTATATACAATATATGCCAGAGAAAATGCCAGTTGTAAAAAGAGATTTCAGGGCTGCTTGGATTTCTACCACACTTAATTTAGACTGGCCATCTGTTGAGACTAGAAATATAGAAAATGATACAGTTAGAATACAAAGAACTAAGGAAGAATTAATAAACATATTAGACAAAGCTGTAGAAATGAATATAAATGCTGTATTTCTACAGGTGAGTCCTGAAGCAGATGCTTTTTATAAATCAAATATAGTACCTTGGTCTCGTTATCTTACAGGAACATTTGGTAAGGACCCAGGTTTTGATCCGTTGGCCTTTGCCATAGAAGAAGCACATAAAAGAAATATAGAGCTTCACGCATGGTTTAATCCATATAGAGTATCAATGTATGCTAATGATGATACTAAAAAATCACTGGATATTAAAAAAAGTGTATATAAAGAACATCCTGAATGGATAAGAACAGCTAAATCTAGATTTGTTATAGATCCTGGTATTCCTGAAGCAAGAAAATGGGTAGTAGATAGGGTTATGGAAGTAGTAAATAATTATGATATAGATGGAATACATTTTGATGATTACTTTTATTATGAAGATTATGTAGGGGAATTAAAAGATCAAGATACTTTTATGAAATACAATTCTAATGAATTTTCTACTTTGGGAGATTGGCGAAGAAACAACACTTATTTATTAATAAAAGAAATATCAGAGAAAATAAATTCAAAAAAACCTTGGATAAAATTTGGTGTAAGTCCTGCAGGAGTTTGGGCAAATAAAAAGGATGGGCATCCAGATGGTTCTAATACAAGTGCAGGGTTGCCCAATTATGATAGAGGATTTGCTGATACAAAAAAATGGGTTGAAGAAGAAATTATAGATTATATTGCACCACAAATTTATTTTAGCTTTGCAAATTCAGCTGCACCCTATGGTGAAGTTGCCAGCTGGTGGTCTAATGTTGTCAAAAATAAAGATGTGCATCTGTATATTGGCCAAGCCCTTTATAAAGTAAATGACAATTCAGATGAATATTTCTTAGGTGATAAAGCTATAGAAGAATTTAGACGTCAACTAAAATTTAATACTACCAACCATGAAATTACAGGTAGTATAATGTTTAGATTTAAAAACTTTTTTGATAATAATAAACAATTAGTTGTAAATGATATAAAGAAAAACCTGTGGTACACAAAGGCCTTACCACCTGAAATGCCTTGGAAGTCTGACAAAACACCTAAGTCACCAATAGGAGGTAAAATAGAGATTACATCTTCTGGAACAAAACTTACATGGAAAGACGAAGATGTAAATACAGCTTATTATGCCATATATAGAATGAATAAAGGAAATAATATTGATATTAATTCAGATGAGGCTGCCAAAGTGCTTATCGCTACAGTAAGAAAAGACAATAAATCTACACAGGAGTTTGTAGATAGAGAAATATCTAATCCTAAGGAAATAAAATATGTAGTTACGGCTCTGGATAGACTACATAATGAAAGTAAGGGATTAGAGATTAGTATAAATCAATCAAAATACTTTGATGATGTAAAGGGTTCTTATTCTTGGGCAATAAAAGCCATAGATAAATTATATGAGGAGAGAATTGTTAGTGGTGTAGGAAGTTACAAATTTTTACCAGGAAATAACATAAGTCGTGCTGATTTTCTTATTATGGTGATGAAATCCTATGGTATACCAATTGAAACTGGTATAGAAGATAATTTTTCAGATGCAGGTGGGAGATATTATACAGATTATTTAGCCACAGCTAAAAAAATAGGTCTTGTCTCTGGTGTAGGTGATAATCTATATATGCCAGAATCACCAATAACACGTCAAGATATGATTGTAATTTTACATTCTGTATTAGAGAAATTTGATAAATTACCTGTACCTAATAGTTCTAATAAACCCTTTAATCAATATAATGATTCTAGTAATGTGAGTCAATATGCACAAAATCAAGTAAAACTCTTTGTAGAATCTGGTATTATTAAAGGTGATGGTGAAAATATCAGACCGAAGAGTAATTCCACTAGGGCAGAGACAGCCCAGGTTATATATAATTTACTATTTAAATAAATGTAATTAATTTTATTTAGGAATATGATATTTTTTTAATTCACTATTTATTCCATAATTAGATATTATAAGAAAATTTGTATATCAAAATATTTACTTTAGAATACTGAAAATATATAATAGATATTGTTACGTTTTCTAAAATACTATTTATTTTGTTAGGATATTATTTTCCTCATGTCATAATAAAATAAAAGTAAATCTTCATAAGGAATTTCAAATAGCAAATAAAATACTATAGTTCAACTTCTATATTAAATAATTTATTAAGCAGGGAGAAAAATAAGTATGGAAAGCATTAATAATATTGACTTAAAAGAATTAAAAAAAGTTAAATTAGAATTAACTAGATTTATGATGTCTTATAAATTTGCATTAGATGAATTAAATACAAAGATTGATATTTTAAAACAAGAATTTCATTACATCCATGATTATAATCCTATAGAACATGTAAAATCACGTTTGAAGACTCCCGAGAGTATTATAAAAAAAATATATAGGAAAGGATATGAATTATCCATACCTTCCATTAAAGAAAATATAAAAGATATTGCTGGTATACGTATTACATGTTCTTTCATATCTGATATATATAAATTAAGTGATATGTTACAAAATCAAAAAGATATTAAACTAATCAGCTATAAAGACTATATAAAAAATCCAAAACCCAATGGATATCAAAGTCTACATCTGATATTAGAAATACCTGTTTTCATGTCAGATAGGGAGGAAAATGTATATGTAGAAGTACAAATACGTACTATTGCCATGGATTTTTGGGCTAGTTTAGAACATAAAATTTATTATAAATATAATAAAGATGTACCTCAAAAATTACTACAGGAATTAAAGGAAGCAGCTGATTCAGTAACAAAATTAGATAAGAAAATGGAAAATATTCATGAAGAAATAAAAAGATATAAAGAAATAACAAATGAAGATGAAAATTTAGATGAAATTTTAATAAATAATGAAAAACTTGCTTTACCATATGATTTTTTAGTATCTTTATTAAATACATGAAATTGATATTCAAAATTTCACTATACTTTTAAAATATTGAAATTTGTTATATAATGTTCATTATGTCTATATTCAACAAAGATAGTCAGGGGGGTAAAATATGAAAAAGGTTTATGTTGGTAAAACTAAAGATGTATATCTTTTAGAAGATGGAAATTATCTGCTAAAATTTAAAGATGATATGACTGGTACAGATGGCAAATTTGATCCAGGTGCGAATACAGTAGGATTAACCGTTGAAGGGATAGGTAAATCTAGCCTTAGATTAACTAAATATTTTTTTGAAATATTAAAGGACAAAAATATACCTACACATTATATTGATGCAGACATAGATAGTGGTCATATGGTGGTTAAACCCGCCACAATATTTGGCAATGGTTTGGAAGTAATATGTAGATATAGAGCTGTTGGAAGTTTTTTAAGAAGATATGGAATGTACGCAAAAGAAGGACAAGAACTCGATGCTTTTGTAGAAGTAACACTAAAAGATGATGAACATCAAGATCCACCTATATCAGAAGATGCTTTAGATATGTTAGGTATATTATCCAAAGAAGAGTACAGGATATTAAAAAATCTTACAATTGAAATTGCTAATATTGTTAAAGAAGAATTAGCTAAAAAAGAAATAGAACTTTATGATATAAAATTTGAATTTGGCAGAGTAGGAAAATATCAAAAGATTGCATTAATAGATGAAATCTCTGGTGGAAATATGAGAGCATATAAAAATGGCCAATATTTAGACCCCTTTGAACTAGAAAAAATAATTTTAGACGATTAATATATGCATTGTAAGGAGTTGACGAAGAATGAAATTTTTTGAAACATTAGCACCACTATGGGAAACAGCTATGAGTATTATACCATTAACAGCTATAATGGCATTTATACAGTTAGTTATACTTAGAAGACCCATAGATGATGTAAAAGAGTTTTTAATAGGATTTATATTTGCTGTATTAGGTTTGCATTTATTTTTAAAAGGTACAACCATGACTTTAATTCCATTAGGTGATTCTGTAGGTAGGAATATGCATATTCTAAACAATAGGTGGCTAATATTATTAATAGCTTTTGTAATAGGTTATTTTGGGACATTGGTAGAACCAGCTTTAAAAGCATTGGCTTTAGAAGTAGAAGAATTATCAGCAGGAGCTATACCTCATAAAGTATTAATTCATGGAGTAGCTGCAGGTTTTGGAATGGGTATGGTTATAGGTATAACAAAAATACTATTAGACATACCATATATTAAAATAATATTCCCTTTATTAGGTTTAATAATGGTACTTATCTTTTTTACTCCAGAACCATATGGTGCAATAGCTTTTGACTCTGCTAGTGCTACTACAGGTCCTGTAAATATTCCATTAAACATGGCCTTAGCCATAGGCCTGGCCAGTATTATTGAGACGGCGGATCCCCTCATGTCTGGATTTGGAATAGTAGGACTTACATCTATAGGAGCCATAATTTCAGTACTAACATTGGGTATATTAACCAAATTCTAAAGGAGGTTAGTAATAATGTTTGATCTTAAATGTATAGTAACAATTGTTGAAAGAGGTAAAGCAGAAAAAATAGTGGAAAAAGCAAAAGCTGCAGGTGCTACAGGTGCAACAATTATGTATGGTAGAGGTACTGGAGAAACAGAAGCAAAAAAATTCTTAAATCTTCATATAGAATCATCAAAAGAGATTATATTTATATTATCAGATGTGGATAAATATAAGGGTATTATGGATGCAATAGTAGATGCAGGTAAATTAAAAGAACCAGGTAAGGGGATTGTGTTCACAATACCTATAACTAATTTAATAGGTTTACATCACAGAAGTGAATTTAAAAGCGATTTGGATTTATAAATAAATACAAATTATATATGAAACAATATACGAAGTGAGGAATAAAGATGAAAATAGGTTTTGACCATAAAAAATACCTGGAGGAACAATCTAAGTATATTTTAGAGCGAGTAAATAATTATGATAAACTCTATCTAGAATTTGGTGGAAAATTGTTATCAGACCTTCATGCTAAAAGGGTATTACCAGGATTTGATGAAAATGCAAAAATTAAATTACTATGCAAATTAAGAGAAAAAGTAGAGGTTATAATCTGTGTTTATGCAGGAGATATCGAAAGAAACAAAATTCGTGGTGATTTTGGTATTCCATATGATATGGAAACCTTGAGATTGATAGATGATTTAAGATCATATGATTTAGATGTGAATAGTGTTGTTATAACTAGGTATAATGGAGAAGCAGCTACTACAGTTTTTATAAATAAATTAGAACGTAGAGGAATTAAGGTATATATCCATAGAGAGACAAAAGGTTATCCTACTGATGTGGATACTATTGTAAGTGAAGAAGGTTATGGCCAAAATCCTTATATAGAAACCACTAAACCCATAGTAGTGGTTACAGCACCAGGACCAGCAAGTGGTAAATTATCCACATGTTTAAATCAGCTGTATCACGAAAGCAAAATGGGTAAAATAGCAGGTTATTCCAAATTCGAAACATTTCCTGTATGGAATGTACCCCTTAGACATCCTCTTAATATAGCATATGAAGCAGCTACAGTAGATTTAAAAGATGTAAATATGATTGATACATTTCATTTTGATGCTTATGGTGAAGTGGCAGTAAGTTATAATCGTGATATTGAAACCTTTCCAGTATTAAAAAGAATAATAGAAAAAATTACAGGACAAGAATCAGTTTACAAATCCCCAACAGATATGGGTGTAAATAGAGTTGGTTTTGGTATTATAGACGATGAGGTTGTCAGGGAAGCATCTAAACAAGAGATTATTAGAAGATACTTTTCAACAGCATGTGATTTTAAAAAAGGATATTTAGATCAAGAAACTTTTGATAGAATGAAATATATTATGGAAGAATTAGAATTAAAACAGGAAGATAGAAGAGTAGTAGTTCCAGCTAGAGAAAGATCTGCTAGGTTGAGAAAAGAATTAAATAAAAATGAAGTATGTTCTGCGGTAGCATTAGAATTACCCGATGGTACCATTGTAACAGGTAAAGGATCAGAGGAGATGGCTTCTACAGCAGCAGTGATTTTAAATGCAATAAAATATCTTGCAAATATCTCTGATGATATACATCTTATATCACCAGTAATTCTAAAACCTATTATAGATCTAAAGTCTAAAACATTAGGTGGACGAAATAAAGCATTAAATTGTGAAGAAATACTTATAGCCCTTAGTATATGCGCAGTAACAAATCCCACAGCACAATTTGCAATGGATAAGCTCTCAATGTTAAAGAATTGTCAAGCCCATTCCACCACAATGGTAAGCATTAATGATGAACAAGTGTTTAGAAAATTAGGTATTGATATAACTTCAGATCCAGAATATGCTTCAGATAATCTTTATTATAGTAATTAAATATTTTTATAACAATTGTATTATTTATATAAAATAAACACTCCCTAATTGATGTTACATCCTAAATCCAGAGTTTGGATTTAGACGTTCACATCATAAATAAGGGAGTGTTTTTTTATTATTAATATACTTTACTCACATTGTACCCAATTTCTTTTAAAGTTTCAACAATTTGCTTAACATGTTTATGACCATTTGTCTCTACTGTAACTTCTAATTGTACCTGCATAAATCTGTCTGGAGCTTTAAATTGGTTATGATCAAGTTGTATAACATTAGCATTTAAATCTGCCAGTACTTGTGAAATTTTTAATAGTTCTCCAGGTTTGTCAGGAAGATTAACAGAGAAACAAAAAATTCTTCCCTTGGAAACTAAACCTTGGTTAATCATGGTAGATATGGTTACAACATCTATATTACCACCACTTACTACACATACTATATTTTTATCTTTTTCTTTTATTTTTTTCAATGCTGCTAATGGTAGCACACCAGAGTTTTCACCAATTAATTTATGTTGTTGTAATAGTTCTAAAAATGCTTCCATAATATCAAAATCAGATACAGTAACTATCTCGTCTACATAATCACTTATAATGGAAAAGGTTATATTTCCTGGATTTTTTACAGCTACCCCATCAGCGATGGTACAGACATCATCTAGACAAATTAGTTTGCCTTTTTCTATAGAATTTTTCATGGATTTGGCACCTTCAGGCTCAACACCAATGATTTTAATATTAGGATTAATAGATTTAGCTGCTACAGCAATACCACTTATTAATCCACCTCCACCAATGGGAACAATTATAGAATCTACAGTTTTTAATTCCTCTAGAATTTCCAGCGCAATAGTACCTTGACCCTCTATTACATCTAAATCATCAAAGGGATGTATAAACAGGTATCCATTTTCATTTTGTAATCTTACTGCTTCTGCATATGCCTCATCATAACAATCTCCATGGAGTACAACTTCAGCACCATAATTTTTAGTAGCTTCAACTTTAATTAAAGGAGTGGTTTTGGGCATTACAATGGTAGCCTTTACCCCTAATTTTTCAGCAGCATAGGCCACCCCTTGAGCATGGTTACCAGCAGAAGAAGATATTAAACCTCTTTTCTTTTCTTCATCAGATAGTTTAGAAATTTTATTATATGCACCTCGAATTTTAAAGGCACCTGTTACTTGTAGATTTTCTGGTTTAATATAAATATTATTGCCAGATTCTTGACTAAAAATAGAACTATGAATTAAATTAGTCTCTTTTAAAATTGGTTTTAAATTCTCTCTAGATTTTTCAAAGTCTAATTGATTAATTAGGTCTGTATTCACATTAAATACAGAATTTTTTACACTTAACATATATTTTTCCTCCTATCAAGAAAGCCCATCCTTGATAAATTCAAGGACGAGCAATATTAAATAATACTATTTATAAATAATGTTTATCAATTATTAACGATTACAATATATAGATAATTCTATATATTAAGTAAATTATATTATATATTAGCATAAGTATTTATACTTGTAAAGGAGAAATTATATTTTATAAATGGTATAATCATCAAAGAAATAAAAAATGATTTTAAGGAGTTGTTTTAATGATTGATAAAAATAGATATGGCATATCTATGGACATAGGAAGTATTGCTGTAAAGTCCATGTTATATGAAATTTCTTGTTTTCCATCACCAGGTTTAGTTTCACCAATATCTTCTGGAGCACATGATGATATGGATTATTATACCTTTATAGACAGCACCATGGCTTTAAATAAATATTTTCCATTATTTGTTCAAGAAGGATTGACTAGTAGAGATTGTAAAAAAATTTTTAATTCTATTAGACAAATAGGAATAGAAGCGGAAAAAGAGATGTTCAAAGCTACGAATGGAGTAAATACTCATAAAGGTATGTTATTTTTAATGGGCATTTCATGTGGAGCAGTTGGTAAGGCTATTTATGAAAAAAGACCCTTTCATCATATTCAAGATATTATTAAGGCCATGACAAAGGGTATTGTGGAGAAAGAACTTACAAAGTTAAATAAAGACAGTAATCTATCCAATGGAGAGAGAATATATTTGAAATATAATAGTACTGGTATAAGGGGAGAGGTGGAAGCAGGTATACCCATTGTATTTAATTATTCATTAGATTTTTATAATGCTAATAAAAAACTACCTATAAATCACAGACTTGTTCATACATTAATAGGTATTATGCAGTATTGTGATGATACCACCATATTACACAGACATTCATATGAGACATTGGAAGAAGTAAGAAAAAAAGCAAAAGAGATTATAAAACTTGGTGGTATGACAACAGAAATTGGTAGGCAGAAAATAAAAAATTTAAATGAAGAATTTATCAAAAAGAATATAAGCCCTGGAGGTAGTGCAGATTTATTAGGTATAACTGTGTTTTTAGATTTTGTATTTGAATATATGAAAAACCTTGATTTATAATAACTTTAGTTGGTTTTGAAAAGTTTAGATAGGAGCAAAATGGGTAAGATAAACATATTAACACTACACTTTAAAAAGGAGTGGTAGCATGTATGATATTAGTATTATAGGAGCTGGAGTTGTAGGGGGAGCCATTGCTAGGGAACTATCTAAATACGATTTAAATATATGTATTCTAGAAAAATCAGATGATGTATCTAATGGTGCTTCCAAATCAAATAGTGGTATAGTACATGGTGGTTATGTGGCAAAGCACGGTACTTTAAAGGGAGAACTTTGTATTAAGGGAAATAAAATGTATCCACAATTAAATAAAGAACTAAACTTTGGCTATAGAAAAACAGGTGCTGTTGTAATAGGGTTTAATAATGAAGATGAAAAGCAAATAAGAGCATTATATGAAAATGGATTAAAAGTTGGTTGTGATGATTTAGAGATTATCTATGAAGACAAGATTAAAGAAATTGAACCACATATAAATAAAGATGTGAAAGTTGCACTATATGCAAAGGATGTAGGGGTTACATCACCATATGAATTAGTCGTCGCTTTAATAGAAAATGCTATTGACAATGGAGTAGAACTAAGACTTAACACAGAAGTTTTGGCAATAGAAAAAAAAGAAAAATATTTTAATATAAAAACTAATAATGGTTATGTAAGAAGTAAATATGTAATAAATGCTGCTGGTCTATATAGTGATAAAATTGCTAATATGGTAGGTATAGATGATTTTCAAATAATTCCAAGAAAAGGACAATATGTGTTATTCGGTAAAGATCAAGGATATTTGGTAAAGACAGTAGTATTCCAAGTACCTACAGAAAAAGGTAAAGGCATCCTTGTAACCACTACATATCATGGTAATTTCATGATAGGGCCAAATGCTGAAGATGTAGATGATAGGAATGATATTACAACTACCATAGAAGGTTTAGAATATGTTGTAGAATATGCTAGAAAATCAATACCAGATTTTAATATTAAAAAAGCACTTACTACATTTTCAGGTGTAAGAGCTATTAGTAGCACTAAGGATTTTATTATAAAAGAAAGTAAGGTAAAAGGTTTTATAAATGTAGCTGGAATAGACTCTCCTGGACTTACTGCTGCACCAGCTATAGCAGTTAGAACTGTAGAAATTTTAAAAAATGCAGGTGTAGAAATAGTTGAAAAAAATGATTTTAACCCATATAGAAAACCCATATTTATTAAAAAGGATAAGGACTTTGATGGAAAAATAGGGCATGAGGATAGAGATAAAAATATTATATGTAGGTGTGAACAAGTAACAGAAGCTGAAATTATAGATGCTCTACACAGAAATATACCTATTGATTCTATTGAAGCAGTAAAAAAACGTACTAGAACTGGTATGGGATTATGTCAGGCAACATTTTGTACACCTAGGATAAAGGAGATTATGGCTAGAGAATTTGATTCTTCAGAAGATGATATGGATAAATTTGAAAGAGAAAGACCTGTAAGAGTTCCTATAAAAGAAATTAAAAATATAGATAAATAATTTAGCATAAAGACTACTGGGATAATTAACTTTCAGTGGTCTTTAATTATTTATATTAAATATTATGGGATATACTAATAATTAATATATAATAGATTATTAATATATGATACAATGAATTAATCTTTGCAAAATAAGAGAACAACATATAAGAAAGGTATTTGATATGATGAATAATTTTACTAACCTTGGAATTGATTATAAATTACAAGAAATATTAAGTAATTATGAGATAATGGAACCTACACCTATACAAGAGCAGAGTATTCCCACACTTTTAACAGGAAGGGATTTAATAGGACAAGCAAAGACAGGTACAGGTAAAACCCTGGCCTTTTTATTACCTATGATGGAGAGAATGGATAAAGATAGCCCCTTTGTACAGGGCCTTATAATTACACCTACTAGAGAATTGTCTATACAAATTACAGAAGAAGCAAAAAAACTAGCACCTGCAAAGGAATTAAATATATTGGCTGCATATGGAGGACAGGATGTAGAGAGGCAGAAAAAAAAATTAAAGGGAGATATACATTTAGTAATAGGTACTCCAGGACGTCTACTAGACCATTTAAGACGTGGAAGTATTGATTTCAGCCAATTAAAAATCCTGGTTTTAGATGAAGCGGATCAGATGTTACATATGGGATTTTTAGATGAAGTAGAAGATATAATAAATCAAACACCTAAGAATCGGCAGACCATCTTATTTTCTGCCACAATGCCAAAAAGAATAAATACCATTGCTAAAAAATATTTAAATAATCCTGCACATATACGTATTAAGAGTAAAAACTTGACCTTAGATGAAATAAGACAAATTGTCATTGAAACCACAGATCGTGGCAAACAACAAGCCTTATTTAATGCTCTTGAGGAGTATAGACCTTTTATGGCAATTATATTTTGTCGTACAAAGAGGCGTGTTATGGCATTAAATGAAGCATTAAAAGCAAAGGGATATCTTACAGATGAATTACATGGAGATTTAAGCCAAGCAAAACGTGAGAAGGTTATGAAGGATTTTAGAGATATAAAATTACAACTATTAGTTGCAACAGATGTTGCAGCTAGAGGGTTAGATATAGATGGAATAACCCATGTATTTAACTATGATTTACCACAGGATACAGATAGTTATATACATCGTATAGGACGAACAGGTAGAGCGGGAGAGACTGGTATGGCCATTAGTTTTATAACACCAAAAGATGGTCAGTTATTTGCTACTATAAAGAGAGAGATTGGATCAGGGATAGATATAAAAAAGAGAAATAGTGAAAAAAATCATAAGTACAAATTTAAAGATAGTAAAAAGACTCTATATAATCAGAGAAAGAAAAAGTCAAATAAAAAAAGGTATAAAAAATAAAATTATAAAAATATTGACCTAGGATAAATTCATCTATATACTTTAAGTTAATATTTTAAGCTTCAAATATATATAAGGAGTTGATTTTATGCAATTACCTTGCCTAAAGATTGGGGATTTAGTTGCAAAGGTACCTATAATACAAGGAGGCATGGGTGTGGGAATATCATTATCCAAATTAGCCTCAGCTGTAGCCAATGAAGGTGGCATAGGTATCATATCAGGAGTTCAGATTGGATTTAGAGAAGCTGATTTTGAAAAAAATACTGAAATAGCAAATATTAGAGGATTAAGAAAACATATTAGAAAAGTTAGGGAATTAAGTCCTAATGGAATAATTGGCGTAAATTTAATGGTGGCCATGAATAATTATAAAGATATGGTAAAAGCAGCAGTAGAAGAAAAAATAGATTTAATCATATCTGGAGCAGGATTACCTAAAGAATTACCTGGTTTAATCAAAGGCAGTAAAACTAAAATAGCTCCAATTGTTTCCTCCAGCAAGGCAGCTAGATTAATATGTAAATTATGGGATAGAAAGTTTAATTATACACCAGATTTAGTCATTATAGAGGGTCCTGATGCAGGGGGACATTTGGGTTTTTCTAGAGAAGAATTAAATACAGAATCTAAACCTAAACTAGAAGAAATAGTATCAGAAGTAATAGAAGTATTAAAACCCTATGAAGAAAAATACAATAAAAAGATACCAGTGATTGCAGCTGGTGGAATTTTCGATGGAAAGGATATAGCCAGATATTTAAAAATAGGAGCATCTGGAGTACAAATAGGCTCTAGATTTGTAGCAACAGAAGAATGTGATGCGGATATGGAATTTAAAAAAGCTTATATTCAAGCAGGTGAAAAAGATATAAAAATAGTTCAAAGTCCTGTAGGTATGCCAGGTAGGGCTATATATAATAAACTTATGCAAAAAGTAGAGGATAAAAGACTTCCTGTAAAGAAATGTTATAATTGCTTACAACCATGTGAACCTAAGACTACACCATATTGTATTTCCACAGCTTTGATTAATGCTGTTAAAGGTAATACAGATGAAGGTCTAATATTTGCCAGTGCATATACCCATCGTATAAAGAACATTACTACGGTAAAAGTATTAATTAAGGAATTAATAGATGAAACAAAAAAGCATATATAGTAAATGAGTAAAAGAACTTTGTCATAATGACAAAGTTCTTTTATATTTTTTTAAAAATAAAAATATTCATAAATATTATTATACTGACAAAAGGGTATAATAATTTTAATAATAAATATTGACAAAAGTACAGTAATATATTATCATATACATTAATCCCGATTGGAATACTATGAATTAAAATATTGTACATGAACAATTTATTTTTCATACATAATATTTAATAATAATTATATAAAATGAGGAGGCAATAAAATGAAAAAAATTGCAAAAAACTTAACTAATTTAATAGGTAATACACCATTATTAGAATTAGGTAGATATAGTGAAATTAAAGGTTTAGATATAAAATTAATTGCAAAATTAGAATATTTTAATCCTGCAGGTAGTGTAAAGGATAGAATAGGCTATGCAATGATAAAAGCAGCAGAGGAAAAAAATATTATAAATAAAGATACAGTTATCATCGAATCCACCAGTGGTAATACAGGTATAGCTCTTGCATTTGTAGCAGCGGCTAAAGGATATAGACTTATATTGACCATGCCAGAGACCATGAGTATGGAAAGAAGAAATCTTCTTGAAGCTTTGGGAGTAGAGTTAGTATTAACACCAGGTGCTGAAGGGATGAAGGGGGCTATTAAAAAGGCAGAGGAGTTGGCAAAAGAAATTCCTAATTCATATTTTCCTGAGCAATTTAATAATCCTGCAAATCCAGAAATTCATAGAAAGACAACAGCAGAAGAAATTTGGCGAGATACAGATGGGAATATAGATATTTTTGTAGCAGGAATAGGTACTGGTGGAACAATTACGGGAGTAGGAGAAGTTCTAAAAGAGAAAAATCCAAATGTAAAAATAATTGCTATAGAACCTGCTGATTCAAATGTATTATCAGGTGGTAAAGCAGGATCTCATAAAATACAAGGACTAGGAGCAGGATTTATACCTGAAATTTTAAATAGGGATGTTATTGACGAAATATTTACTGTAGAAAATGAACAGGCATTTTTAGCTGCAAATGAACTGGCCAAATCAGAAGGATTATTAGTTGGTATATCTTCAGGTGCAGCTCTATATGCAGCTACGGAGATAGCTAAACGTAGTGAAAATAAGGGTAAAAATATTGTGGTATTATTGCCAGATACTGGTGAGAGATATTTATCAACAGATCTATTTAAAAAAATTGAAATAGATAATTAATTATGGTATAAATATTATATGGGAGAAGAGATTCTCCCATATTTTATATATATTATTATTAAATTAATTCCAAGAAAATTTTTTAATATTAATATATATTTGGGGAGGAGATATATTGAGTGATTATGCCAATCTAATTGTACTTGGAAGTATTTTTTTTATTATTTTAATCTCCATACAATATTCCTTAAATAAAGTTATATTTTTATTAAAAGAGATTAAAGAGATTTTAATACAAATGCAAAATAAATATTATAGATAATATAAATTATTATGGGAGGTAAATTTTATGGATATAGAAAAAAAGGTTTGGGAAGTACTTTGTTCAGAAGAGGATATAAAAAATAGAATAAAAGAGTTGGGAAAACAAATATCAATAGATTATAAAGATAAAAATTTATATGTAATATCTTTATTAAAAGGAAGTTTTATAGTAACTGCTGATTTAGTAAGAGAAATAACTGTGCCAGTAAAGATTAATTTTATGACCACCTCTAGTTATGGACATTCTGAAGAGAGTAGTGGTGTTGTTAAAATTGTTACAGATATAGATGAAGATTTGACAGGTTATGATGTTTTAGTAGTAGATGACATTACTGATTCAGCTCTAACTATGAAATCTGTAATTGAACATTTAGAAAAAAAGAATCCCAATAGTATTAAATCCTGTGTATTATTAGACAAACCAGAAAGACGAAGAGTTGAATTAGTACCAGATTACATAGGTTTTACCATACCAGATAAATTTGTAGTTGGATATGGTCTGAATTATGGAGATTATTATCGTAATATACCCTATGTATTTGTAGTAACTGATAAAGATAGAGAGGAAGTATAAGATTTGAATAGTTCATATAGTCAATAATTCCCATATGGAGGAAGTGTCAAATATGCAAAATACAAGAAAACTAAGATTACTAGATGCCAATATTTTATATTCGATAGCTGGAATACTTTTTTTTACTATTGGGGCATATTTTCAAAAATTAAATTTTAATTTAGGTTTAATAATCACACAATATTTTTTAATCTTACTTCCACCAATTATTTATTTAATAGTTAGAAAGATAGATTTAAAAAAGACATTACGTCTTAATAAAATCAGCATTAAACACAGTATTTTAATTGTATTTATTACCTTGTTAATGTATCCCATAGCAATTTCAGCTAATACATTATTAATGCTTTTAATGAGTTTAATAGGTAATCTGAATATTCCTCAATTACCTACAGCAACTAATACTAATGAATACATGATTCTCATATTTATAATATCCATATCTGCAGGAATATGTGAAGAAGTATTCTTTAGAGGTTTTATATTACCTGGATATGAAAACTTAGGAAAGAAAAAAGCTATTATATTTTCATCCATATTATTTGGGATATTCCATTTTAATTTATACAATTTATTAGGTCCAATAGTTTTGGGATTAGTATTTTCCTACTTAGTTATATTAACAGATTCAATTTTTGCAGGAATTATAGGTCATATTACAAATAATGGATTTGCAGTTACATTAGGTTTTATAATAAATAAGATGTCTGTTCCAATTTCTGAAAGCCAAGAAGTATTAGAAACAGTTGAAATGTCTACCACTATGGCATTATTTATAAATTTAATATTTTTTATTATCGTATCAATAATTACCATATCCATAGCTTCTAGATTAATTAAAATTATTAAAGAGGATATGGACAATAAAAATGGTATGGTAGATTTTAATTTAACTCAAAGTATTTTAAAATATAAAAATTTGGATGAAAAGATAAATTTTTCAGATTTTATTCCTTTAATATTAGTTCTTCTACTATTTCTTTGGACTTCAATAACACAAATTAAAGAAATAATTTATCTTGGATAAAAAATTTCTGTATAATTTTCTGTTTTTATATAAGAATAAAAACAGGAGGGATTTTTCATGGTAAATGAAAAAAAGAAAGAAGAATTTACACCAGATCAGATGATAAAGTATGAAATTGCAGAAGAATTGGGACTATTAGATAAAATTAAAAAATTTGGATGGGGTGGATTAACTGCTAAAGAAACAGGAAGAGTTGGGGGATTAATTACATCAAGAAAAAAATTAAATAGATAATTAAATGAAATAATAATTCATATCAGATTATAGATATTGAATTATTTAAAAAACAGTTGACAGTGCTTTAGCCCTGTGATAAACTGTAATAGAATGGGGATACACAGTGTCTTTATTTAATTTAAATTAAGTTTTAGGAGGAATTTTTAAATGGAAAAAGGTACAGTAAAATGGTTTAATGCTGAAAAGGGTTATGGATTCATATCAAGAGAAGATGGCGATGATGTATTTGTACATTTCTCAGCAATCGAAATGGATGGATTTAAAACATTAGAAGAAGGTCAAGAAGTTCAATTTGAAATTGTTCAAGGTGAAAAAGGACCTCAAGCAACTAATGTAACTAAATCAGAATAATTATAAATTAGGTTTATCTTGTAGCTAAATCCTTTGGGATTAATATATAAGAATTTACCACTAAATAAAAACAGGTTGGAGTACCAACTTGTTTTTTTTCGTGATTTTTATATTTTTTTGATATAAATACATAATTTGTTATATAATAAATAAAGATTTAATAAATAAGTATTAATAATGGAGGTAAATAGATGAAAAACACAATTATTAG
>JAAYNB010000115.1 GCA_012521085.1 Clostridiales bacterium
CTCTTTCCCTCTTAGTTGCTACAGGGGCTGATAGTATAGGTTCTATAGGTATTATATTGTACAATACCCCTTCATCTATATTAGGCTTATATGGCAATATCTCCATTATCTTTTTATCCAAAATATTTAAATCTTCTAATTTTGCTTCTAAGTCACTACATTTATCTTTGAAGTCTTTTTCTTTACTCTTATCACCGTTAGTCCTTGCCTCAATTAACTGGCTAGTATAGTATTTTAAGTCTTCCTCGTATCTATTTATCATTTGACTTAGATAGATACTCTTAACCTTATATAAGGTATCATTATCTAATTTATGATAGTAAACAAAGCAATTAAAAGTTTTCTTAGGGCTACAAATATGCCAATATATTGGGCGTTTTTCATATTTCTTTAAATGTTCTTTGAAAAAATCATCAATTATGTAATTTTCTAATGATTTATTCAATATTTTATCTATTTCTTCTATTATCATATCACCTTTTAAATCACCATAATCTTCGTATATAGAATCATAAATTCTCTCGATTAGATCTTCTTCTAAATATATAGAACTACTCACTGGTAGAATTCCAGTAAAACCCTTTTCATTATTCCATTTACGTATCACAAGTCCAACATAATATGAAATAAACCCTTTAATCTCATTAATTATGTCAGAATTCTTGATTCTAAATAATTTTTTTAGAGTTTGAATAAAGATGTTTTTTTGACACAATAAAATACAGTCTTCCATAAATACTTCTTTACTTGTATCAATAAGATCTTTCAAGGAATACTTGTCATATTCCTCGATATTTTCATAAATTTCACTATTAATATTTCTTACTATTTTTTTTTGCAAAGAATCATCAATACCATATACTTCAAAAACTAATTCGTCAATTAACATTATTAACTTATTTTCAATAAACTTTAATGCATTGTATACATCTAATGTAGTCTTGACACTATCAAATAAACTTTGGTTTTCAGATTTCTTAAGGATCTCTTTTAATAGATTATCTGTATAGCCTAAACTTGTTTCTACATACTTATATCTCTCTCTTGCAAGTAAATATCCTATTTTCCCAATCTCTTTTAGTTGATCTAGTATTTCGATAGAAGGTTCTATATATGGTAATTTATTAGTATCTGTAGGTGTATAATTTATAGTAGAGTTAAGCACATTTAATAAATATGATACTAAACTCGAATTTAAATACCCACATAAATAGAACATATTATCTTTATCACAAAAAATGGATGGCCCTGCTGCATCAAAAACTGATCCTTCAGGTATGATTCTTACACTAAATCCACTAGATGATATCAGAGTATATGTTACTCCCCGTTTAAAATACATAGATTGATTTCTATGACTATTGTTATCATCATAATAGTTTAACGCTTCCTTTCTCCAATCAATAACATATTTATATTCTCCATAGAACCTTGAAAATTCTCCTCCCTTATTATATATCTTCCACTCATTACCAAGTTTAATAGAATCTATCTCCCAATGAAATCTTAGAAACTTATCATTAGCACCTATTCTCATCCCGGAAAGCACTTTGTATTTGCTAGCAATTGACTTATTATGTTTAAATATTTCAAAAATATGATCATCTAACCAATATACAAATGGCATTCCAGAAATATTTTTGAATTTATTTTGGTCTACAAAAAATTCATATTTCTCTCGTTTATCCTTATCTATTAAATACTCTTTTTTATCCTCTGAACTCTGCTTGTCATATAATCTCAAAAAATATGATTTACTACTGCCTGGATTGCTTTTTTCAATTATAAACATTACAGTATTAACCTTTTCACCTGATATATCATCAAACGCCCTAGGACCTAAATGGACCATTTTTTCAATATAATAATTGTTCAATAACTCTTCTCTTACTTTTGCATATGATGATATAAACATAAAAGATTGTTGAGTTATCATTCCCAGTTTTCCTTTTTGATTAAGAAAATCTAAACACCTAGCAATAAACACTGAATATAAATCCGTGCTCCAATCTTTATAATTATCTACAATAAACTTTTTTAACTTAGGAGTCATATTTCTATTCCAGAGATAGGGTGGATTAGTAGTTACAACATCGTACCCTTTCTTTTGCATAAAAATATTCACTAGTTTAACTGACTTTTTTGCTTCATTAGCAAACAATTGCCTAGATATATCATTTGCTTTAATAGCCTCACTGTAAAGAGTATCTAAACTACTCATTAGTTCCCTTTCTTCCTTTGTAAAATCTCTTTGAGACTTATAATCTGATAAGGAAATAGATTGTTCGTTCAGTAACGTTTCCTGTCCTTTAGTTTGCTTTCTCTTAGTTCTTTTTGCCTTACTTAATTCTTTCTTAGCAATTCTATTTTTAAACTCCTCAAATAGTGGAAATAACTTCTTTTCTGGTTGGATAAGACTTCCTTTAAGCCTAACATCCTCAAACTCCTCATAAATAATTTCTATCATTTTTAATATGGTCTTATTGTTTTTATGTTTTTCTTTTAGATCTTCTAATCTACTTCCATTTAATAGAATGGAATCAGCACATACTAAATTAACTGAAAGTTTATCCTTTGTATTGGTGTCATAACCATTATCTTTTAAGATTGATTTGGTCTTTATAAATAATATTAAACCAGTTAACTGAACCGCTCTTAGGTCTATATCTATACCGTATATATTATTTTCAAGTATTTTGTAAGGTATTTCTTCTTTTGTATATATACCTTCTTCTACATACA
>JAAYNB010000116.1 GCA_012521085.1 Clostridiales bacterium
AAGACCCAAAGATAAACGTACTGAAGATTATATTACTGGTCGTTTTGGATAGGAATATTAATTTTAACATATTTTAAGAAAAGGAGGAAATCAAGCATAAATTTATCTTATATTAGGTGATTTTATGTATGATTTTTATGAGAGATATGAAGGGAAAAAATGTAATACATAGATTGTTAAAACAAAGAAGAATTATTGGTTTAATAATATTAATTTTTTCTATGAGTATGATTACTGCTTGTACTAAAACATCTAGCTCAGGTACTATTGTTGCAGGATCCACCTCTGTGCAGCCCTATGCTGAAGTTTTAGCTGAAGAGTATATGATTTTAAATCCTGGTTCCCAGATTGATATTCAAGGTGGAGGTTCTTCTGCAGGTATTACTGCTGCAGAAACAGAAAGTGCAGCAATTGGAATGTCTTCACGTGGGCTGAAAGATGATGAAATGCATCTGTGGCATATAGAAATTGCTAAAGATGGTTTAGTTTTAATAGTAAATCCTGATAACCCCGTAGACAATCTTAGGTTAGATCAGATTCGTGATATTTATTCTGGTATAATTACGGACTGGAGTCAAGTAGGGGGGGTAGAGGCAAGGATAAATTTAATTGCACGTGAAGAAGGATCTGGTACTAGAAGTGCTTTTATCGATCTTGTGATGAGGGAGGGTGAAGAGATAACTCCAAAAGCTATAGTTCAGGATTCCAATGGTTCAGTAATGCAATTAGTTGCAGGTGACCCCAATGCTATAGGCTTTATATCATTGGGTTTAGTTAATGATAATATAAAAGCTCTAGATATAGATGGAATTGAAGCCACTGCAGAAAATATAATGAACAATAGCTACACATTGGCTAGACCATTTTTATTCGTTACTAAAAATAAACCTACTGGATTAACTAAAGATTTTATTGATTTCATCCTTTCTTCAGATGGACAAGAAATATTAAGTAGTGAAGGACTAATTCCGTCAGGGGAGGCGTCAGGAGAATGAAGAATTTCAAAGAAAATTTATCTGAGCGTATATTTTTTCTATTAGCTCTTTCGGCATTATCTGTTTTAGCACTCATAACAGTTTTTATATTTATAAAAGGCGTACCTATTATTTCTAAAGTTGGTTTAAAAAACTTTGTTTTTGGTATGAAATGGGCTCCAAGTCAAGGTGCTTATGGAATTTTCCCAATGATTGTAGGATCCATATCAGTTACTTTAGGAGCAGCCATTATAGGAGTTCCTATTGCCATTTGTTGTAGTATTTTTCTAGCTGAGTTTGCTCCAGAAACTCTTAGAAATATATTTAGACCAGCTATTCAATTATTAGCTGGTATACCTTCTGTAGTATATGGGTTTTGGGGAGTTTTATTTATTGTTCCACTAATTCGTAATTATTTAGGTGGTCCTGGTTTAAGTATATTAGCTGGTTCAATCATTTTAGCTATTATGATTTTACCAACTATTATCAGTATCACCGAAGTATCCATACTTGCACTGCCACGTCATTATAAAGATGGAGCTCTTGCATTAGGATTGACACATTGGCAAACAATATGGTTTCTACTTTTACCGGCGGCTAAGTCTGGAATTGTTGCTGCAATAATCCTAGGTTTGGGTAGAGCAATTGGAGAGACTATGGCTGTTATTATGGTTGTGGGTAATGCAGTGGCACTTCCTGAATCAATACTTGATCCTGTTAGGACACTGACTACTAATATCGGTATTGAGATGGGATATGCATCTGGTGAACATCAACAGGCCCTTTTTGCCACAGGTATTGTATTATTTATTATTATTATGATTATGAATGCTACGGCTCAATACATAACACGAAAGAAGTGAGGTAAATATGAGAATTAATGCGAAAACAACCCAAAAAATAGCTAAAACTATAATTTGGACAGCTGCACTACTTGTATTAGCAGTTCTTTTTTCCATAATAATTTATATACTAGCAAAAGGTATTCCTATGATTAGCTGGCAATTTTTAACTGAAATTCCACGTAATATGGGACGTTCTGGAGGTATATCCTCGTCCATTGTGGGTACTTTACTTGTAACTGCAGTGGCTGTTATTGTAGCGACACCATTTGGAATTGGAACAGCTATATATCTTACTGAATATACTCAAGAAAGTAAAGTAACTCGTATTATTCGTTTCAGTGCTGAATCATTGGCAGGTATACCATCTATTGTATATGGACTTTTTGGTTTTATTTTCTTCGTTATATATTTAAAAATGGGATGGTCAATTCTATCAGGTGGATTAACCTTAGCCATTATGATTTTGCCTACTATTATACGTACATCAGAAGAGGCCATAAGAACTGTTCCGCAACTATATCGTGAAGTTGGTTTTTCCTTGGGAGCTACTAAATGGCAGGCAATAACCAAGACTGTACTTCCATCAGCACTACCTGGTATTGTTAATGGAGTAATTTTGAGTGTAGGTAGATGTGTGGCAGAGACAGCTGCAGTAATGCTGACAGCTGGTTCAACTTTACGTATGCCTACATCACTGTTTTCTCCAACTCGTACCATGGCAGTACATTTTTATATATTAGCTAGAGAGGGAATATCCATGGATAATGCTTATGGAACAGCAGCACTTTTGATTATTCTTATTCTTTTAATTAATGTAGGTTTTAATATGTTGGTCAATAGATTTATAGCTAAAGGACGTTAAGAGGTGAAAAATGAGGGAACAATCTAAAATAAATATAAAAAATTTAAATTTTTATTATGGTGAAAAACAAGTTATTAAAGATCTAAGCTTGGAAATACCAAAAAATGAGATTTTTGCTATTCTTGGTCCAGCAAATAGTGGTATAACAACTTTGCTACGCACATTAAATCGTCTATGTCATTTAACTCCAGAAGCTCGTCAAGAAGGTGAAGTATTTTTGGATGGGAAGAACATCTTTGATTCAGATGTTAGTGTGACAGAATTACGTCGTAGAGTGGGAATGGTATTTGATGTGCCAACAACTTTACCAATGTCCATCTTTGATAATGTGGCATTAGGCCCTAGTTTGCGAGGAATAAAATCTAAAAAAATTCTAGAAGAGGAAGTAGAAAAGGCCTTACGTATGTCCGCTTTATGGGATGATGTAAAAGATAGATTACATACTCCTGCTGCTAGGTTATCTGGTGGCCAACAGCAACGTCTATGTATTGCCAGAGTTTTGGCTCTTGAGCCTGAAGTAATTTTATTAGACAGACCTTGTTCAGCCCTTGATCCCATATCAACAGCAAAAATTGAGGAATCATTAATGCAACTTAAAGAAGAACTAACTATTATTATTGCACCACATAGTATACAACAGGCTGGACGTATAGCTGACAGAGTAGCTTTTATGCTTATGGGAGATTTAATAGAGGAAGGTCCTACCCAAGATGTCTTTTCTGTTCCAAAAGACCAGCGTACTAATGATTACCTTACAGGAAGATATGGTTAAAAATTAAGATGTTTTGGAATATTTATATAGAGAGGAGATGAGTATATTGAGTAGAGAATATTTTACAAATCAGATACTTAATGTAAAAAAAGAGGTACTAAGAATGGGAGAAATGGTTGAAGAAATCATTGATTCAGCAGTGGTTTCCTTAAAGACACAGGATCTTGATCTTGCTAAAAAGGTAATTGGAGATGATAAAGAAATAAATCAGCTGGAACTTGAAATTGAAAAAGAATGTATGATGATTATTACTTTACAGCAACCATTAGCATCAGATTTACGAACAATTGCATCAGCTTTAAAAATTATTACAGATCTTGAGAGAATGGCAGACAATGCAGTAAATATTGCTAATATAACATTAGATATAGGTAAAGAACCCTTTATTAAGACTCTCGTAGATATTCCAAATATGGCAAAAATTGCTCAAGAAATGTTAAAACTAAGTCTTGAAGCCTTTGTAAATGAAGATCTTGAACTTGCAGAAAAAGCTGCTATGATGGATGAAAAAGTTGATATACTCTATGATACAGTTTTAAATGATGTTTTAGATATCATTATAGAAAAAAAAGAGTTTACAAAACAAGGCACTAAACTTCTCTTTGCTGGACGATACTTGGAGAGAATTGCTGATCATTCTACAAATATATGTGAAAGAATCATATATATGATTTCAGGTAAATTAAAACATATAAATTAGTAGTGAAATATAATATTAACCAATGGTTTGAAATTAAAAACATTATAGTATAATAAGAGATTATGATATTATATAATAAAACAAAGATTTTTAAATAAATTTTATTTAGAGGTCTTTGTTTTTTATTTTTGTGATTCTAAAAAAAATATATACAGATAAAAATATTTATGAAATAATATTAGATATAGATTAATTTTTGGGTAACTATGATTAAGGAGGAAGTTTTATGAATAACATTGTTGTAGTATATAAGTCCAAATATGGAAGCACTAAAAAATATGCTAAGTGGATTGCTGAGAAGACAAAAGCAGATTTATTTGAGGAATTAGAAGTAGATAGTAAAAAACTAATGGAATACGATACCATTATTTATGGTGGTGGATTATATGCAGGTGGAATTGCTGGCATATCTTTAATTACTAAAAATTATAAAGGTATAAAAGATAAAAAAATAATAGTTTTCACAGTAGGTCTAGCTTCAACTGATAAAGAAGAAATTTTTATCCCCATTATCGAAAAGAATTTTTCAAAAGAAATGATAGAAAATATAAATTTTTTTCATTTTCGTGGAGGGATTGATTATAAAAAATTAGGAATAATACATAAACTTATGATGGCAATGCTTAAAATTGTAACCTCTAAAAAAGATAAGAATAAATTAACTGATGAAGATATTGAATTTTTAGATACCTATGGAAAAAATGTAGATTTTACAGATAAAAACACTTTATCTCCTTTGTTATCATATTTAAGCAATCTATAAATTATTATTTTATATAATTTCCAAATCAGTTATCAGAATTTTCATTATTTAAAAGATACATAAGTTTAAATAATAAATATGATTTGAGGTGAAAAATGAAGGGAAAAAATATACTTGAAAAAGTAGAAAAGTATCCCCATTTTCCTGAAATTCCAACAGAATTATGTATTATTATAAATATGTTACAAGTACCAAATGTATATAGTAAAAATAAAATTAAGATTAAATCTTAACTCAGCTAGATATTATATAGGAGGTATTTTATGATAGATGAATCAATAAATCATAAGAAAATCCATAAAGAAAATATAATTAGTATAATGGCTTTAGCTATACCAGCAATGATTGAAAATATATTACAAGTTCTTCTTGGAACCATAGATACATATTTTATAGGGAAAATTGGTATAGAAGCCATAGCTGGTGTTGGAATTACTAATCTTATTATGAATATCTATATTGCTTTTTTTCTAGCTTTAGGAGTAGGTACCACTGCCATTGTATCAAGAAATATAGGTGCTAATGACATTGATAATGCTAATAAAGTTGTGAGACAATCTATCATAATGGCCATAGGTATAGGTACAATATTTGGAGTAATAAACTTAATTTTTTCTAAAGATATACTACTTATTTTAGGTGCAGAAGAAAGAATAATTGAATATGCTCTACCTTACTTTTTGTCCGTGGCAGTTCCATCAGTTTTTTTATGTCTTATGATGACCCTATCCAGTAGTTTGCGAGGGGCAGGAGATACAAAAACTCCAATGAAAGTAGCATTTATTATTAATATTATTAATGTAATACTTGATTATATATTAATCTTTGGTATATTTAATTTTAATGGATTTGGAATATTGGGAGCTGGTATGGCAACCACAATATCTAGAATAGTTGGTGTTGTTCTTCTGTTATGGGAAATAAATAGGGATAAAACAAAAATACATATTAATATATTTGAAAAATGGTATATTGAAAAAAGCATTTTAAAATCTATTACTAAAATAGGATTTCCAGCTGCCATTGAAAAATTAATTATGAGATTTGGACAGCTGGTATATGGGGGAATAATAATAAAAATTGGTACAGAAGCATATGCTGCCCATAATATAGCGGGTACAATAGAAAGTTTTTCATATTTACCAGGAATGGGTTTTGGTGTAGCAGCAGCTACTCTTGTGGGTCAAAATCTAGGAGCAAAAAAACCTGATGAAGCAGAGAAAACTGGATTAATATCATATTTCCTTGCAACAGGATTTATGGTAGTAGTAGGAATGATTTTTTATATATTTGCTCCATTTCTTGCAGGTATATTTAGTGAAGATTTAGAAGTAATTGATTTAACTGCTAAAGCACTTAGAATTATAGCATTAGTCCAACCATTTCTATCTATAACCCTTGTAATTACTTCAGCATTGCAGGGGGCAGGAGATACAAAGTTTCCAATGTATTCAACATTTATTGGAATATGGGGAATAAGGGTACTAGGAGTATATATAATAGGTTTACAACTTAACTTAGGTTTAGTTGGTGTATGGTTGGCAGTTGCCATAGACATAGTTATTAGAGGAATTATTTTAATAATAAGATTTATGAAAGGTAAATGGAAGGAAATTAATGTAAAATAATATAATTTTATAAAAGGTGTGATGTAAATATGAAGGAACATAATCATCCTCATAGTAAACAGATTATCAATAGGATGTCAAGAATTATTGGTCATGCAGAAGCAGTGAAAAGGATGATTGAAGAAGGAAAAGAATGTGATGAAATACTTATACAAATATCTGCGGTGAGATCTGCACTTAATAATGTGGGTAAATTAATTTTAGAAGATCATATAAATCACTGTATTTTAGAAGCAGTTGAAAATAATAATAAAGAACCATTGGAGAAATTAAATAAAGCAATAGATAAGTTTGTTAAGTAGATATTAATATTAATATATTTCTAGTGAAAGATGAAAGAGCTTTTCAATATGAAATGCTCTTTTACTATTTTTGCAATTATTATAAAAAGCCATATACAGGGAAATATAAAATATAATCTAAATATATCTTTAGAGATTTATTGACCAAGTGGTCTATTCATGATAAGATATAAATTATTGACCATCTGGTCTAAAATATGCAGGGGTGAAAACAGATGAAAAGAGAGGAAAAAAACATCTTAATGAGGCAACAGATAATCAATAGTGCTATAGCAGAATTTGGGAAAAACAGTTATACAGATGCATCTTTAAATGCTATTTGTAGAAATGGGAAAATATCTAAGGGGATTATTTATCATTATTTTAAAAATAAAGATGATCTATATTTGGTTTGTGTTACTGAATGTTTTAATAGTTTAACTAGATTTCTTAATAGTAAAGAGATGAATTTTAATAATGTTGAACAAGCAATTGAAAAATATCTGGATTTACGCCATGAATTTTTTAGGAAAAATCCTGAATTTGGTAATATATTTACAAATGCTTTACTTCAACCACCTAAGCATTTAATAGAGGAAATAAGAGAAATAAAAGCTGAGTTGGATAGATTCAATATCAAATTTTATGAAGAAATTCTTAAGAATGTGAATTTAAAAAAGCATATTAGTTGTGAAGAAGCAATTGAATATTTTCTTATATTTCAAGAATCACTTAATTATTATTTTCAAAATAAAGCTTATGGAGATTTTAGAGAATTATTTGATGAACATGAGCTTAAATTAAAAAAATTATTAAAAATTATGTTATATGGAGTAACAAAGGAGGAAATAGAATAATGAATTTACTTATATTAAGACTGATTATAGGAGTAATTATGGCATATTTTATGGGGAAATTTGTGACAAAGATGAGATTACCAGCTATTTTAGGATGGCTTTTAACAGGTATGATAATAGGACCCCATGCAGCAGGGATAATAAATGATAATCTCTTAAATGCTAATTGGTATCAAATTTTATTAAGTATTTTTGAATGTACTATGGGTCTTATGATTGGTACAGAACTGGTTTTAAAAGAGTTAAAAAAAGCTGGAAAACAAATTATGATAACAACTATTTTCCAATCTCTTGCTACATTTTTTGTAGTAGCTTTATTTTTTGGGGTAATTTTTTAATTTACCAATGTACCTCTTTATTTAGCGTTTATTTTTG
>JAAYNB010000117.1 GCA_012521085.1 Clostridiales bacterium
AGAAAATGTCACCAAGGACAATTTATATGATATTGCCAAGTTAAAGCATGCTAGGTAGTATATAATATTATGGATTTTAAAAAGTAAAAAGCTATATTCAACATTTTGAATATAGCTTTTTTAGATTAAAAATTAAAGGTTTAAATCATCAATGTCTTCAAAAAACTCATGTACTGGATTTTTAATACTTAGTTTAAAGGATTTTGGATTTTGCATTCTCTCATATACTTCATAACTCATGACAATGAGATCAGGCTGGCCATTAACTGTTAAAGCCACTGGTTCTTTAACATCATGGCAGTATTTTGAGAAGTTATGATAGTTTTGACGCATTATGGTAAAAGATTTAGTTATAATTTTAATCACCACTTTACTTTATAATTTGTATATGCAATATATAATATGAATTATATATTAAAAAAGTGCCCTGGGTTGGTATTATTATTTGCCATTTTAAATTTTATCTGCAGTGGGTACTATATAGTAAATATAAAATTTTGCTGTATATTAAAAACATATTATTAAAGCAGTAAAAGGAGAGAAAACAATATGGATTTTACAAACCTAAGACAAAGTGATTCTGATGTTATGAGGATTATTGAAAATGAAATTCATAGACAGAGAAATCATATTGAATTAATAGCCTCAGAAAATTTTGTAAGTAAAGCAGTAATGGAAGCCATGGGCAGTGTATTGACTAATAAATATGCAGAAGGATATCCAGGTAATAGGTATTATGGTGGATGTGAGGTAATAGATAGGGTGGAGGATTTGGCCATTGAAAGGCTAAAGAAATTGTTTAATGCAGAACATGCAAATGTACAACCTCACTCAGGCTCCAATGCCAATTTAGCTGTATATTTTGCTGTACTGAAACCTGGGGATAAAGTATTGGGAATGAATTTATCTCAAGGTGGCCATCTAACTCATGGTAGTCCTGTAAATATATCTGGAAGTTATTATAATTTCATAGATTATGGAGTGAATCCTGAGACGGAAATAATAGACTATGATAATGTACGGGAAATTGCCTTAAAAGAAAAGCCTAAGCTGATAATAGCAGGTGCCAGTGCATATCCTAGGAAAATTGATTTTAAAAAATTTAAGGATATTGCAGATGAAGTAGGTGCCTATTTAATGGTGGATATGGCTCATATTGCAGGGTTAATTGCCGCTGGATTACATGAGAGTCCAATACCCTATGCAGATTTCATAACTACAACTACTCATAAAACTCTTAGAGGTCCAAGGGGTGGAGCAATTTTATGCAAAAAGGAACATGATAAGATAATTGATAGGGCCATATTCCCAGGAACACAGGGTGGACCATTAATCCATGTAATTGCAGCTAAAGCAGTGGCCTTTGGTGAAGCTCTCACTGATGAATTTAAAGAATATCAAAAACAGATAGTTTTAAATGCTCAGGTACTGGCTAGAGAATTAAAAAATCATGGTTTTAGGCTGGTATCAGGTGGTACGGATAATCATTTAATATTAATAGATTTGAGAAACAAAGGTCTAACAGGTAGAAAAGCAGAAAAATTACTGGAAGAAGTAGGTGTGGCTACAAATAAAAATACCATACCCTATGATCCTGAGGGACCATTTATCACCAGTGGCCTTAGAATAGGTACTCCTGCCATGACAACTAGGGGAATGAAGGAAGATGAAATGGTGGAAATTGCTAGAATAATATCCTTAACATTGGATGAGGATAATAACAGGGATGATATTAAAGAAATGGTGGCAGATTTATGTAATGGCAGATATTTTCCATAGTATAAAAATAAAAATCTCATTCATATATGAATGGGATTTTTTTAAATTAGATGTTATAATAGTAGAGAAATTAAATTTTTCACAGGGAAAATATAAATTTACTATAGGATGGTGTGATATAGATGAATATATTAGTAACTGGTGGTCTGGGTTTCATTGGCAGTCATACAGTAGTAGAATTAATAGAAAATGGTTATGAAGTAATAATTGCTGATAATTTGATTAATTCAAAAATTGAAGTGTTGGATAAATTACATGAAATAACAGGTGTAAAACCTATCTTTTACGAAATAGATGTAACTGATGAAGATAAATTAGAGGAGATTTTTTCATCACATGAAATTAATGGTGTAATCCATTTTGCAGGTCTTAAGGCAGTGGGAGAATCGGTGGAAAAGCCCCTTGAATATTATTATAATAATGTTGTGTCTACTATGGCACTAAGTAAAATGTGTATTAAATATGGAGTTGGAAAATTTGTATTTAGCTCCTCTGCTACTGTATATGGTGATCAGCCATCACCCCTTAGGGAAGATATGGAGCTTAAGGAAACCACAAATCCCTATGGTGAGACTAAGGCCATGAGTGAGAGAATTTTAATGGATGTTGCAAAGGCAAATAAAGGATTTGCAGTAAGTCTATTGAGATATTTTAATCCCATAGGGGCACATAAAAGTGGTCTAATTGGTGAGGACCCCAATGGTATTCCCAATAATCTAATGCCCTATGTGGCCAAGGTGGCCAAGGGAGAATTAGATGAATTAAATGTCTTTGGTGATGATTATGATACGATAGACGGAACTGGTGTAAGGGATTATATCCATGTGGTGGATTTAGCCAAGGGACATGTAAAGGCCATAGAAAATCTATCTAAGGGCATAAATATTTACAATTTAGGGACAGGTAGAGGTACTTCTGTTTTGGAATTGGTAAATACTTTTATTCGAGTAAATAATGTAGATGTACCCTATAAAATAGTAGACAGACGTCCAGGGGATGTGGCTATTTGTTATGCAGATCCAAGTAAGGCAGAAAGGGAGCTAGGATGGAAGGCCACATTAAACTTGGAGGATATGGTCAGAGACACATGGAATTTTGCCAAAATAGGGTAAAAATATGAAGTTTTCAAAAATATGTTAGAAATGATATAATATATTTTACAGGTAAACTAAAATATAAATTTAAAAATTATTTGATCGTAATAAAAAATAAAGAACAGAAAGGAGAATAGGATGAAGAAGATAACCATAATAGGAGCAGGAAATTCGGGACTGGCAATGGCAGCCCATTTAAGTAGTTGTGGTGAAAATGTAGCCCTTTGGAATCGTTCCAAGGAAGGTATTGCTAAATTAAAAAAGACTCGTACCATATATAGCTATGGGGCTATTGAGGGAGAATTTAAAATTGATTTAGTGACCAATGATATTAAAGAGGCTCTAGATGGTGCAGACTTGATTTTAATTACTACACCGGCAAATAGTCATAGGGATTTGGCAGAACTCATAGCTAAAAATATCCGTAAGGAAGCATTGATAGTATTAAATCCCGGTAGAACATTTGGAGCCTTAGAGTTTAGAGAAATTTTCAAGAGACATAATAATGAAATAAGACCAACCATAGCTGAGACACAGACCATTATTTATACATGCAGGAGAACTGGAGATGATTCGGTAAACGTTATCTCTCTAAAAAACGGAGTTTTGCTTTCCACATTTGATAGTAGTAGAAACAATGAAGTAATTAAAAGTTTACCTGAATGTATACAAAAATATTTTGTACCTGCTGAGTCCATGGTACAGACCTCCATTGGCAATGTGGGTATGATATTACACTGTGCTCCCCTTTTACTAAATACGGGATGGACAGAGAATCCTAATTTTAATTATAAGTATTACCATGATGGCATTACAGAATCTATAGCAGCTTTCCTAGAAAAAATTGATAGAGAAAGGGTAGAGGTTTCAAGTCTATTGGGTTTAAAGGTAGAGAGTACTGAGGAATGGTTTAAAAGAGCATATGATGTTCAAGGTAGTAATCTATATGAATGCATTCAAAACACTAAAGCTTATGAAATGATTGGAGCTCCTAGCACTCTAAATCATAGATATATTTTTGAGGATATTCCCTGTGGATTAGTGCCTTTAGAATCGGCAGGTAAGAGTTTGGGGCTTTCCATGACTAATACTGGTATAGTAATAGACCTGGCATCAGCTCTGTTGGACCGTGATTTTAGAAAAGAAGGTAGAGATTTAAGAAATATTTTTTACGATAGAGACATTGACTTTAGTACATTTTTCGTAGGGGTGATTTTAAATGAGCAGGACATATCATAATAAATTTGCATTTATAAAACCATCCCTAGATGTTCATACAATGGGAGTAAACTCCATATCAGGTCTATTGAGGGATTGCGGCTATGAAGTTATTATTGGAGATACCTCAATGGAAAATGCAATAAATGATATTAGATATGAGGTAAACCAAAAAAAGTTAGTTCATTGGATAAAGATGAATAATATCAATAATTTAGGAATTAGTTATAGATTAGATGAGGACTTGGCAGTAACAATAATGGGTTATATTATGAAAACCTTGAGAGATGCTGATTTATTGAGTTTTCAAGGTGGGCCCATTAGGCTAGTCTTATTTGCAGGTCTTCCCAAGGCCTGTGAGATTATAGAGAGAGAACATAGGGGTTTTGTAAAAACTTTCAAAGGTGGAGAGTCCATTAGTGAGACTCTAGCTAAATTAGATATACCAAAGGAGAGGATTTCAAATA